>CAOJHG010000085.1 GCA_948435975.1 uncultured Oscillibacter sp.
CCGGATGAGCTCCTGCCCCATGTGGACCTGCACGCCCTGGGAATGCGGTTTGAGGACCTGCATCCTGGTCTGTTCGTAGAAAACTGCTTTGTGGCTTACCCCTCGGAGAAAACGCCGATTTACCGCGGGCGGGACTCCCCCCTGCCGGAAGATGAGGACTGGAGCGTCAAGCTGAAGCTGGCCTCTGCTTCCGCTCCGGAGGGTGTGTGGCTGCGACTGCCTGACTATCAGGGCCTTGACGCAGACTGCGCCTCAGACGGCGAAACCGCCCTGGCGAAGGATGCCCTGCGGGTCCAGAGCCTGGACGAATGTACGCTGCTGGAAGCACAGTGCATCCTTCCGGAAGCGGGAGATATCGCGGAACAGTACGACAGCATTGAGGAACTGGTCCGCCATGGCAATGATCTCGGCGTCATCCTGGATGAAAAGGGCCAGGGCGCTCCCAATTGGTTGGCCCGGTTCGCCGCCGCCCTGGAATATGAGGGCTGCCGCAAGCTCCGCCTCGCGCTGGATATTTCTCAGAACCTTAACTGCTATGAGTGGCTGCCCTGCGATAAGCTGAAGTCTTTCGCCGTGGACCACCTGCGATCCTGCGGCGTCTCTAAAGACCTGATCCAATCTGGTTTCATTGATCTGATGAGCTATGCCGAGGACCTGCTGGAGAACTCCGGATATATGCTGACCATCGATGAAAGCGCCTATACCATCCGAAACGAACGGGCCTTCTCTTACAACTAGAGTACGGACGAGGAAGTATCGGCAATATCTAAAAACACGCCCACTCCGAAAGACGATATTCTCCCGGAGGATATCCTGAGCGCCTCTCCCCCGCTGGCCGCCCTCGCCGCGAATCTCAGCCCGGAGGAAACCTTCAGCGTCAACTCTACGCTCCGGGAATCCCTTGCCGGGCGTGGGCCGGACGGGCTTCGCCAGCTCCAGGCGGCGATGGAGTATGAGGAGTGCGGCAGGCTGGAGGACGCGGTCGAGATAGCCGCCCACCTGGACTGTTACGGCTTCGTTGACATCCAGAGCTTCCAAGAAGCCGCAAAGGCGGAGCTTCTGTCAAAGGGCGTGGATGAGCGGGCCCTGTGCTGCTTCAATTACGAAACCTACGCGGCGCTTACCCATGACTTCGGATTTATCCATAGTTCCGGAGACAACGGGATGTATCTCTGCAAGACGGACCCGTCGTTTCAACTGCCGAAATGGCAGGAATCGTCCGAGATGACAGGACCGTCCATGTGAAAAAGCAAACGCCCGGAAGGCGTTTGCTCAACGGAATTCAAACAGCTTGCTTGGCGGAATCTCCAGCGCCTGGGCAATGTCCAGCAGCGCGATCACGCTGGGCAGCGTCTTCGCCGTCTCCACCTGCTGAATGTGATTCTTGCTGTAGGAGGTCATCTCCGCCAGCTGCTGCTGGGTATAACCCTTCTCCTTCCGGTAGTAGAGAATATTCAGACCGATCCTGGTCAATGTCTCCTGGTGCCTGTTGTCCATGTCCCGCTCCTCCTTCTCTATTGTACATATTGTACCGAAAAGGCGGAAGAAAATAGACAATCTGTTTCAAAGAATAAACACAGTAATATCTTGTTTTTTAATGACGATTGCTGTATTATACAGGCTAAGGGAGGGATGCGGGCATGATGAGCAGCGACTTTGAGGACGCGTTCAGCAATTTTCTGGAACGCAGGGAATACGACGAGGCGGAAAACGCGCTGTTCTCCATGGTCCGCATCGCCTTCCTGGCGGGCTGGAAGGCAGCCGGGGGAGAACCGCCGGTACCACAGAAGCTGTTTGAGCTGATCCACTGCGGAACGACAGACCCGCACATAAACAAGCCAGACCCTCCAACTGAATAACCAACAAAGCAGGGGCCGTTTTTCCGAAAGGGACAGCGGCCCCTGCTTTTTTTATGCCCTTTTTCGGGAATGCGGTCCCGGAAAGGAAGCATATGCGAGAAGAAAAGCTGACCGCCTATCTGAAAGGAGGCTTCAAAGGCCGGAACAAGACCATCAAAAGCGCGGAACTGGAGCGCGCCATGGAGATGAGCGGCACGGACCTTCGCAAGCTGGTGAACAAACTCCGGCGGAAGGCCATCCCCATCTGCAGCGGCCGGGACGGCTATTTCTACGCCAGGACCGCCGGAGACATCCTCCGCACCATCCGTCAGCTGAAGATCATGATCAAGGGCCTCCAAGCCGCCGTGGACGGCCTGACGGCGGCGCTGGACAAGTTTGAGGAGGTCAGTCCGGAACCTCCCGGTCCACAGCAGCCCCGCAGCAGCGGAAAGGACGGTGAGGGCAGCGTGTGAAAGCCTGTTTTCCATGGATCGGAGGAAAGGCGAAGCTCCTCTGGCTCATCCACAAGCTGCTGCCCTCCAAGATCACCTGCTTCGTGGATGTGTTCGGCGGCAGCGGCACCGTCCTTCTGTCGAGACCCCTGAAAAAAGGCTGTGTCGAGATCTACAACGACTACAACAGCAACCTGACGAATCTGTTCTTCTGCATCAAGAACCGGACCCTCGCCCTGCTCCAGGAGCTGGCGTTTCTTCCCCTGAACTCTCGGGACGGCTTCAACGTCCTGTTCAAGTTCTTCAAGAAGGAGGAGTTCACCGACGAGTATCTGAAGGAAAACCTGGAGCTGGCGGAGCTCTATCTGGACCCGCCGCAGTTTGAGGAGGTCCGCGCCCTGCTGCTGGAACGGTCTTCCCTGGGCGACGTGATCCGCGCCGCCAACTACTACAAGCTGATCCGGTACAGCTACAACAGCAACACCACCGCTTTCGCCGGCCGGCCCTGCGACATTCGCCAGTTCTTCCACCTCATCTGGGACTGCTCCCGGCGCTTCGCGCGGGTGGTAGTAGAGAACAAGGACTTCCAATCCCTGATCCAGCAGTACGATGGGGACGGCGTCGCCTTTTACTGTGATCCGCCCTATTACCAGGCGGAGGACTGCTACGCGGTGGAATTCTCCATGCGTGACCACGCCCGGCTCCACGGGGTCCTGCGGAAATGCCGGGGCTTCGTCATGGTCTCCTACAACAACTGCCGGTTCATCCGAAAGCTGTACCGTGACTTCTACATCTACAGCACCGACCGGCCCAACAGCATGTCCCATAAGACCGGCAGCCGGTATGAGGAGCTGATCATCACCAATTACGACCCGGAGAAGCACCGGGGCGCCGCCCAGATGTCCCTGTTTGAGACCGGGGCTGCTGAGGGCGGCGGACAGAATTACCGCTTGATCCACAGGCCTCAGACGGAGCTCTGGGCAGTCAATCAGGCGAAAAACAAATAGGAGGCAAACGCGCTATGAAATTTACATTGGACATCGGAAAGAAGTGTCTGGCTCTGGATGCGGCGGCGAATAGCCTGGAGGGCCTGCTGGTCGTTGCAGCACTCCAGCACGATGTACTCGCCGCCGCGGGCCAGGACCTCCCTCTGGCCCTGCTCGTCCCGGATGCTGGCCATGAGCCGCTGGCCCAGGCGCTTGCGGTAGCGGTCCTGGAGAAGCTCCGTGTCACAGGACACATGATATTTTTTGAGGATGGCGGCGATCTCGCCGGAACTGATCCGCATGTTGGTGAACAGCGCGGTCAGAATCTCATCCTCCGCCTCCGGGGGCAGGAGGGGCCTGCCGGGAGGCCCGGTTGTTTTTTGCATCATCGTTCTGCTCCTTCTTTCTTTTTCGGACGCTGCTTTTCCTGCGCGGCAGCATAGGGTTCTTCATCCCGTTCCATCCCGTCGGGGGACCAGACGAGAATGCCGCGAATTTCCTTTGCCTGCTCCAACGGAAAGCCGTCTGGGAGCTTCTCCGAAGCGGAGACGACAATAGCGGTTCGCAGCTTGGGGTTGTTGGAAGAGTGGTATTGGTAGCGATGTTCCCCCGCCCGATAGACGACTCTGTCGCAAAAAAGGCCGTCTTGCAGTGCGATAAACCGCTCCACCGCCCATTTTTCTGAGAGGAACGTGGGCTTGATTCCCTGTGCGAACTGTCGCCCCATGCCGTCTATGTACTCGGCCATGCTGCGCACATTGCCGCATTCAAATTCCGGCGCGAAAAAGCCGTACCGTTCGCTGAACAGCGACCACTTTTTCCATCCGGCACAATCCAGCCGGACCAGGAAATACTGCTTATTTCGTTCCCCGGGCAGGAGGTCAAACCGGACGTCATCATATGGCTTGCCGGATAACGGCAAATCGTGTTCGTAGAACCAGATATAGTAATTATCCAATATGTAGGGGTCTGTGATTGCTTCGGCCAGCTTGGCAAAGGGCGAAAGGCGGTGGCACATCTCATCGCTGTCGCTGAAAAACGAATCATACCAATCGTTCCCGAACTGGGCCACGAAATCCTTGGGGCCTTGCAGGCAGGCGTGATATTTCTCCAGCCATTGGCGGACAGAGATCGCATTCTCCGTGCTCATCGCTCCACCTCTTTTTTGGAAGATTTGATCTCAGCGCTCTTTTGGGGCGTGGGCAGATCCTTTCCCGCATCCTCCGGGCAGTAGACATACATCCCCTTGATGGAATGGACGTGCTCCGAAACGAAGCCGGGCGGGGTGTCCTCCAGGCTGACCGCCGTCAGCACGGTCTTCATCTGCTGGCTCCTCCGGGAGGCATAGCTAAAACGGTGATCCCCGTCCCGATAGACCTGAATACCGGCGGGGTCTCCCCGCAGTTTGGCATAGGTTATCACGGCGCATTTCTCCGCGATGAACGGAGGCTGAACGTCCCGCTCCAGCTCCGGGCCAATGACGTTGATGTACTTGATCATATCCCGGACATTCCGGCAATCAAACTCCGGCGCGTCAAAGCCGTACCGCTCCGTGAACAGCGACCACTTCTTCCGCTCATGGGGACTGTCCAGCGAAACCAGAAAATATTTGCCGTTCCGCTCTCCCTCCAGCGGCTCAAAGCGGACGTCGTCATACAGCGGTCCGCTCAGGGGGCAGTTGTTTTTGAACCAGATGTAGTAATTGTCCAGGATAAAGGGATCGGTGATTCCCATAACGATCCTGCCGATCTTCTTCAGCCGTCCGGCCAGGGCGTAATCCTGGCAGAACCAGTCGTACCAGCCCGCTGTGCATTGGGTGTGAAAATCCGAGCTGTCGAACACCCCGGCCTTGAACTGCTCCTGCCACTGGCGGACGGAGATTTCCTCCCGGCTCATCGTTCCGTCTCCTTTCTCCTGTGAGATTTATGTGAGGACTTGCCTGGAGCGGGCAGGGCTTTTTCCTCATCCTCCGCGTTCCAGACGTAGATTCCCCTGATTTCTTCTGAATCGGAACCGGGGGGGGGACATCCTCCTGGCTGACCGCCGCCCGTATCATGCGCCGCCGCCCGTCCTGAAAAGAGGTGTAGCTGTAGCGGTGCTCCCCCTCCCGATAAGCATGGGGACGTGAGGGTTCCCCTCGAAGAAGAGCAAACACCTCAACCGCAAACCTTTCCGCAATGAAGGGAGGCTTGATCCCCTGCTCCAGTTCAGGCCCCAGGCGGTTGACGTACCGAATCATCTGCCGAATGTCCTTGCATTCGAACTCCGGCGCGCCGTAGCCATACCGCTGGGTGATAAGCGCCCATTTCGTTCTCTCATAGGGGCAGTCCAGCGAAACCAGAAAATATTTCTCCGCATCCTTATCCAACGGCATAAAGCGCACATCGCCGTAAAACGGGCCAACCGCCGGGGTGTTATCCTTGAACCAAACATAGTGGTGGTCCAGGATAAAGGGATCGGTGACGCCCATGACGAGGCGGGCAAGCGTCTGGAGCCTACGGTCGTTCTGAGGATCATAGAAGTCCTCCCATCCGGCCTGTTCCTCGCTGTCAAATGTTCCGGCCTTGAACCGCTCCTGCCACTGGCGGACAGAAATTTCATTTGGCATCACGATCCCTCACCGCTCCGGCCCACCGCACCGCGGCTTGTTCTTCTGGCTGGATCTGCCATGAGTGCCGTGATCGAGCTTTTGCTCCGGGGCGGGCGGCGTGACAGAGAAGCGGTCCTGTCCCAGCACCACTCCCAGGTCCCGGCCATTGTCCCATTTAACATGAAAAACGCCACCGTCGTCGATACAATAAAGCATCCCCTTGGTCCCCGGTTCGATGGGGCGGGGATCATCCACCATCTCATGAAGTTCAACGCGGGAGCCGACCGGATACTGCTCCCGCAAATGCTCAAGCCATTCCCGGCTGATCATCTTCGCACCTCCCTTCCACAGACAGCATTGCCTCCAGGATGCCGGCGATGGCGGAAAACACCTCCGCCAGTTCACGGGCCTCCTTGACGCTGTCCTCAATTTCATCGGGCCGCATACGGGTGTTTTCCACCCAGATACGGACATTTTCCTCCGTGGGAGTGAGTAGCACGGCCCGCTCGAACGCCTTGCAGAACAGGGCGGCGATCTTGCCCCGCCGGTCCGCCTCGGCGTCGATGGCCTGGATGTCCTTTTTCGCTTTCAGTAGCTCCACCGCCTGGGCGGCGGCCTCCTCCCGCTGCTCCTCCGGCAGCTCCTGGACCTGTTTGGTGATGTTATAGCCCTGGTTCACGGACAGGTCCCCATTGTCCAGAGCCTCCTTCACGGCGGCAGGGGCATGTTCATCAATCTGCATGACCTTGCCCATGGTTCGTTCCCCCAGGCCAACGGCCTCCGCCAGCTCTTTGCGGGTATCGACAGGAGGAAGGTTCGGCAATGTTGCCGAACCTTCCTCCGAGATTTCGCTGGGACGGTAGGACTGCCCACCAGCGGACATATTTTCTTTTGCCTTAGCCTCAATATCCGGCCTCAGCTTGAGGGCGATCTTGCCCAGCTCCCACTTCTCCAGGTTGCGGCGGCCACGCTGGTTCTCAATGGCCCAGCGCTTCGCCTCCAGAAGATCCTCAAACGAAAACACCGCCATTTTATACGGAATGCCGTGTTTCTCACACAGCCTCTGGCGGTTGTGCCCGTCGACAATCACCATGTCCTCATTGACAATGATGGGAGCGTAACAGCTGTTTTTCAGCAGGTCCGCCTCCAGGGCGGCGAGCTGCTCCCCCGTGAGAGGGGGGAGCAGTTCCGCCATTTCCGGCAGCACTACCGGCGTCCGGTCTGTGCTGCCGTATTCGACGCCTGTGTTCCGCATTAAGCAACGACTTCACTCTCAGGCATCCCGGCGGCCTCCCGGTTCGCCTCGGCGGCCATGGCGGCGGTGTTCGCCTTCCTGGGGGAGAGGAACTCCACCTCCGTGCCCTTGATAAGAAAGCCGGGCTGGCGGGAGGGATCATCGTCAAAGGCAATCGTCTCGAAGTCTCCGGCAGCCGCCAGCTTGCAGCCCTTGTAGGCCATGGCGGCGCAGCGCTCCGCCAGACGGCCCCGGACCTTGATGGAGACAAAATCGGTGAGCTGGGTGCCGTCCTTGGCCCGGTAGCGCCGGTCCGAGGCAATCCGCAGGATGGCGTAGGGCCTGCCGTCCTCGTGGGCCTTCAGCTCCACGTCGTTGGTCAGATTTCCGGTCGCGGTGATTTTCAGCATAGACATTCTCCTTATACTATTTATAATTATAGTTGGAGACCCGCCTTTCGACGGGCCTCCTGGTTGCGGAATCAATATCCGGTGCGGGGCAGCTTGGGCGCGGGGGTTTTCTTTCCGTAGACGGTGGTCACCCAGCGGCTGACCGCCTGGACCCATACGCCTT
>CAOJHG010000086.1 GCA_948435975.1 uncultured Oscillibacter sp.
GTCATCTGGGCCAATCGGTGTACCAGTGCCGCCTGTAACAGTAGGACCGTCCAGCACAACCGTTCCACCCTTGACCGTGATTGCACTACCGCCGTTCACCTTGATGGTGCCGCTTCCTGTAATTGTCAGCATGGCGCCGGGCTCCACAGTGATATGGCCAGTCATGACAGCTTCCTTGCCGATATCAAGTGTGTTATTCCCGGATGTCACCTTCAGATCCTTGGAACCGTCCCAGGCACTTTCGTTGTAAGTAATGTCGCTGAGTCCCATGGTCTCTGCCGCAAGGCCAAAGGCTTCCATCAGGGCCTGATACGCCGCAATGAATTCCTCGGAGGCCATCAGCTCGTCATTCTCCGCAGCTTCTTCCATCATCGCGCTAATGCGGTCACTGATGGGCTGCATGACCTCATCCATCTCTTCCGCGCTTCTAAAGACTCTGCCTTCCAGCGCCTTCAGCTCGGCCATAATTTCGGAAATCTCATCTAAATATGGCTGAACAACAGGATCATACACATGCACATACCAGGTGTAGATATAGGCCTCGTTGGTCTGCTCAGAGGCAGTGGTATAGAAGTCGCTGGGTCCGTCGCTGGAGCTGGGACCGTCGCTGCTGGAATCGCCGGAGCCGCTGGAATCGCTGGAGTCATTTCCGCCGGAGTTCTCGGGGGCCGCGGACTCACTGCTCTCATTGCCGCCCTCATTGCCGCCAGCGGGTTCAGACGCCTCTTCCTTGCTGGAATCGCTGCCCTCATTGGAACCGCCGCTCTCGCCGTCTCCGTTGGTCTCGCCGGGCGCTGGCGTCTCCTCAGGGGTCTCTTCCTTCCCGGACTCGTCTTCCTTTTCAGAGCTGTCAGCATCGCCGCTCTCATTGGAATCGCCGTCCTCGTCAGAACCGTCGTTTGTACCGGCGCCGTCATCTGTGCTGGCGTCACCTTCTCCGCCGCCTTCCGTGATATCAGCGCCGTCGTTGGTATCGCCATCTTCGCCAATGCCGTCATCCTCGCTGGCGCTGCCGTCCCCGGCAGGTTCGTCATCTTCGGAAGCATCGGTGTCTTCGCCGGGTTCGCCGTCCTCAGCGGGGATATCCTCCTCGCCGGGAAGTTCCTCTTCACCGGGGATTTCCTCTTCGGGGGGAAGCTCCTCCTCAAGCTCGCCCAAGGTAGGGATTTCTTCCGCCGCAGGCTTTTCCACGGTAAAGGTGATCGTGGCCGTACCAACTGCAATGGCTTTGCCCACGCCGTTTTCGTCCACGGTCATAACTGCTTCGTTGTCGGATTTCCAGGTGCCGCTCAGTCCCTCGACAGCGCTCCAATCCGCGTCCTCAGTCTCCTCAAGGAAGCGCACTTCAACTGGGACCCGCTCTCCATCCTGCTCGACGTACAGGGGGAGCTCGATGGCCTCGAAGCCGTTCTCCGCCTCCGCCGCAAACGCGGTGAGCTGGAGCATGCTCGTGCACATCGCAAAGACAAGCACCCACGAAAGTACTCGCTTGCTCATGTTTTTCATCGTTTTCATCATAATAACCCTTTCTTTGCTTAAGAGTCTGCACGGACGCAAAGTATCCGGTAACCGAACGAGCGTAGCGTCTTTTATGACGCCGTAGCCTCTGGTTTTGCGCCCCAGCGTTTCCACTGGTTTGCCCGTTTGCAACCGGCCGTGCATAGCGCCCGCTTTCACGGACACGACAGCGCCTGGCTTTGCGCCCCAGCGTTTCCACTGGTTTGCCGAGTTTGCAACCGGTCGTGCATAGCGCCCGCTCTCACGGGCACGACAGCGCCTGGCTTTGCGTCCCATCGTTTCCAATGGTTTGCCGACACGTCTCTTCCTCTCTCCCCGCCGCATTGACGCTCATGACGGCGGGGCGCTCCCACGGCGGCGTGTCACCTGGCATATCCATCATTCTCCTCTCTGTAATTTCTAAATCAACCGGAGCTGGCTCCGCTGCCGCACCCCCGGCAAATTCACGCAAAAACGCGTCATGCAGTTCCGCCTCCGCCCGTTTCCTGGCGTTCACCGCGTCTTCAAAAAGGTCGTAGCTCCCCAGATAGTGCCGTTTGCCTTTGAAACAGATCGTCGCCCGCCACCGCTGCTTGACCCGCAGCCAGTCCACGCCGGGGACGCCGCTGGTGTTGTTGCGCCGCACGGTCTTGGCTCGCAGCATCTCCACGCAGGTCCCGTCCACATAGGTGAGGCCTATGCCCGCAATGCCCGCCCGGCCCATGCAGCCGCAGCTTGAGGTATGTCCGCTCCGAAGGCGGCTTGTACGAACGATGGGTTCCTGACCGCAGTCGCACCGGCACTGCCAGGCCGTCCTTCCGCTGATATTTTCGGCTGGGTACAAAACGGTAAGTTTCCCGTAGCGCTGTCCGGTCAAATCCAGTTTCTTTCTGGAATATTTCATAAAATATCCTTCTTCCTCAGCTCCTGGGAGACGACCGAAAATTTCTAAAAACATGATATTTACAAAAATACCATATCATATATTGCTTCCACTTTCAATACTCCAGGAGCAATTTTTTATCAAAACTCATTTTATTAAACGGCAGATAGAGCTTTTTACCTTCTGACAAGCTAGGAATTCAAAACTTATAAAAATAAAAAATTTTGATATTTTGGAAAATGATGTAAACGGTAGGATTTCAGACCTGCCAGGGGGCATATGGCAGATGCGGGCAATTCTTTGACAAACCGCAATCCCCCCATCCTTCCCCCGCCTCAGAACACAAGGCCCTTTACCTGCCTCTACTGCTTTCTCGATTTCCGTCCGCCCCAGCAACTGACTGTGCGAACTGCAGCGCCCGCAGGATGGTAAGCGCACTGTCCTTCCCCTTTTCATCCAGCAGAAGGAACATCGAATTCAGCTCCGCAATCCTCTGGATGTCCTCTTTGGTCTGTGTCATTGCCGCGTTTTCCCTCCCCTTCTTGTGTTATATGCTCAATATAGCACTCTGTTTCATAGTTGTCAACACTCACATGTTTTTCTATTTGTGTTGACAGCCAAAAAATTGTGTTGTACTATATTTTCATCCCTCATATAAGGAGGTTCGCGGATGATTATAAACAGAATCAAACTTGTGCGAGAGGCGCTCCACCTGTCCCAGCGCGCATTCGGCGAAAAACTAGGCGTCAGCCGCGACGTCATCAGCAACATCGAATACGGACGGGTTCAGCCAAAAAAGCTCCTCCTCCAGCACATGTGCCAGCTATACAAGGTAAATCTCCGCTGGCTTGAGACCGGAGAGGGAGAGATGTTTGAGAGCGCCCCAGCAGCGGACAGCAAATTCGAGGAAGCCCTGTCCATCTTCAAATCCCTTCGCCCCGAATTCCAGGACTATGCTTTGGAGCAAATCCGGAAGCTGGCCGAGCTCCAGGGCAAGAATACGACCCACTGAAATCATTCTTGCCATTGTATTTCCAATAAGTTTACACTATAATAGGAGCATAATATTAATGTACGTCAGGGGGTGATCCTATGCCGAACCGTCCAACGCTGAAAACCATTGCCCAGATGGCAGGGCTGTCCCATGTAGCGGTGTCCAAGGCGCTGCGGGACGCTCCCGATATTTCCGCCGCCACTAAAGCGCGGGTCAAGAAGCTCGCGGAGCAAGTGGGATACACGCCCAACCTGGCCGCCCGAAACCTCTACCTCCAGCGGAGCAGCACCATCGGCATGATCGTTCCCGCCATGGGGGACAGCACCGCTTATGACCTGATCTTTAATGAAATCAGCCAGGCGGCGGCAGAGCTGGATTTCTGCGTCATGCTGGGCAGCAGCCACCGAAGCCCTCAGTTGGAGGAGCGCCACTGCCGGATGATGGTGGGCAACCAAGTGGGGGCGCTCATTGTGGCCCCTTGCGCCAGCAACGTGACCCGCATCAAGGCCGCCTGCGGAACCACGCCGGTCATTTTCATCGGCGGCAAGATTGGGCCGGAAGAGCCTTACGCCCTCCTCTGCGACTACCGCCACAGCGCCGCCCTGACTGTGAGGCACCTGACCGGCCTGGGTCACAGGGACATCGCTCTGCTCACCTACGGGCCGGAAAACCTTACTATCCTGCAAAAAGAGGAAGGATTCTCTCAGGCCATGGAACAGCATGGACTTCGGCCCCGCATCATCCGGGCGGGCCATGCCGAAAACACCATGGAAGCCGGACGGCAGGCGGTCTCCCTTCTCTTATCCGCAGAAGCCCCCGTCCCCACAGCCATTTGGTGCGCCAGCGACTATATGGCAATTGGGGCTATGCACGCCCTCCGGGCCCATGGGCTGTCTGTACCGGGGGACGTCTCCATAGTTGGACACGACAATCTTTACTTTGACCTCTATCCGGATATCCGCCTGACCACCTTCCGGACTCCTATGGCAGAAATCGGAAAGGCGGCGGTCCGGCTGGCCATCGCTTTGATAGAGTACGGCGAAAACGGGCTGTCCCAGCAGAACATGGCGCCCCGGCAGAGCTTCCAGCCGTTTCTTGTGGTCCGCGACAGCACCGGTCCCGCCTGCCGGTAGCCAAGAGAACGGAGGTCCCCCTTTCTATGTCCAAAACGAAGGAAAAGCAGCCGCCCCACGTCCTGCTGCTCCTGTCAGTGCTGCTCTTGCTGGCCTGCGGGCTGACCTGGCTGGTCCCGGCCGGCTCGTATCAGCGGGTCTTCAGTGAGGCCACGGGACAGACGGTGGCCATTCCTGGGAGCTTTGCCTACAGCGCCCCTTCTCCGGTGGCCCCTTGGGAGCTGCCCGGCCTGCTTTTCCAGGCGCTCTCCACCGGGTCCGCTCCCCGGCTGATTGTTTTTGTTCTTTTCCTCAGCGGCGCTTTTGAGGTCATTGCGGAGAGCGGAGCGGCGGCGTCTCTGTGCGCCTGGACAGTGCGGAAGCTCCAGTTCCGGCAGCGGTGGATCATTCCGGCTTTTGTGGGCCTGTTTTCCGTATTTGGATTTACCATGGGAATGACCACCGCATCCATTGTGTTCCTTCCCCTGGGCATGGCGGCGGCAAAAGCGCTGGACTGCGACGTTCTCACCGGCATGGCCATGGTGATGCTGGGCACCAACGCGGGCTTTGCGGCTGGAATTTATAATCCCTTCTCTGTGGGAATCGCTCAGGCCATCGCGGAAGTGCCCCTGTACTCTGGAGCCTGGCTGCGCTGGCTTCTGCTGGCGGTGCTGGCGGGCGTTACCAGCGTGTACATTCTCCGCCGTGCCGGAAGCTCTGCCCCCCGCCCCCATGCCAGAACTTTTGAAGGCAGGGAGGAAGCGCCCCTCACCGTCCGGCAGAAGCTGGTACTGCTGCTACTGTTCAGCGCTCTGGCGGTGGTGGTTTACGGCGTCCGCGCCCGGGGCTGGTCCATCCCGGAGATTTCCGCTGTGTTTCTGGTGCTGGGCCTTCTCTCGGGGACTGTTGCAGGCTTTGGAGGGAATCAGATCTGCGCCCTGCTGGTACGCGGATGCCGGAAGATGATGACTGGAATACTGACCATCGGCATGGCGGCGGCATTGCAGTTAGTCTTGACCCAGGGCAGGATTTTGGACAGCGTGATTTATGGCCTGCTCTGCCTGGTGGAGCGCCTGCCCTCCTGGTCCCACCTCCTCTGGATGTTTTACGCCAACGCCTTCCTGGATTTGGCAATCACCTCCGGTTCCGGACACGCGGCCATCGCCATGCCATTGATGGTCCCTTTGGCCGATGCGCTTTGTCTCTCCCGACAGTCGGCTGTACTGGCCTTCCAGTTGGGGGACGGGCTGGTGAATCTGGTTTCTCCTGTCTCCAACACGCTGATGAGCTGCCTGGCCCTGTCTGGGGTGAGCTATCCCAAATGGCTGCGGTACTTCCTGCCCTTGGTGGGAATCTATCTGCTGATTGGCACGGCGTTCATGCTTTTTGCAGGCGCAGTGGGCTATTGATGGGCCTATTGTGCGTCACACTCCCCTTTCGCAGAATCCCAGTCCGGCTTCGTGTTTCCGAGGGAAGTCGAGAAGTGCATTGTGAATGACATATAATGCAGGAACGCAGAAGTGAATTGGGAATTGTCAGGAACCGCTAAGCATTGACAAAAATCCTTCTGTGCGTTATAATGGTCCCCAGCTTTCACGAGAAAGGCTCCGCTGATAGGAGGGGATATTCGTATGCTCAAGCTCATCCTGATTATAATTGCCGTCATCATCGCCATTGTCAGCATCATCCTGCAAAACCCGGAAAAGGGAATTCCCGTCGCCATTGTCATCTTCCTGGGCGGCATCAGTCAGGGCGTTCTTTCCGAGTATGCCGCTGATTTTCTGGAAACGGTTTTTTCAGGCTCCGAGCCCACCGTGGTCGAAGAGCATCTGCCGCCGGAATCTGCCCCTCAGCAGGAGGCCGCCGTCACTTCAGGGCAGTCCAATACGGAAACATCCGCCGCGCCTGAGCAGGACAGCGGAGGCGGCTCAGATTATACGGCGAATACCAGCACCGCACCGGCCCCCACGCCCGCTCCGGAATCCGCGCCTACTCCAGAACCCGCCCCCGCCCCGGAACCTGCTGACCCTCTGAGCGGCTTGACCAACATCAGCAGCCAAACGTCGGTCTCTGGAAGTGTCATTGAACGGGACCAGGTCAACCAGTACCGCTACACCGCTCCAACGGACGGAACCTACCAGTTTGACAGCGGCTTGGACTACGGTAAGGTCTCGCTTCAAATCGACAACGCTTACGGGGGGAAGCTCGCCAGCGGCAGTTCTTCGATGTCAGCAGAGCTGGAGGCGGGGAAAACTTACATTTTGCGTGTAAAATACTCCAGCACACCCATGGACTATACGATTCAAATTGGCGTTCCCAACCCGGTCACAGATATCACCGGGCAGACGTCGGTCTCTGGAAGCCTGACCTATCTCACCCAGAGTGACCGCTATACATACACAGCTTCCATCAGCGGAGTCCACCAGTTCAACGCCGTCGGCATGAATTTTAACGCTCTGCGGCTTGCTGTCCTTAACCCCCAGGGGCAAAAGCTCAACAGCGGCAGTCCCTCCGTTTCCGTTACTCTGGAGGCGGGAAAGACATATACGCTGTGTGTGGAAACAACGTCTCATTTTTTGGATTACACCATTCATGTCAACGTCCCAAATCCGCCTGTGGATGTTACCGCTTCTGCCCAGGCCGCCGGGACTCTCACCTATTCAAGCCAAATTGACCAGTATTACTACACAGCCCCTGCGGATGGAAGCTACCGCTTTGATACGGGCCTGGGTTATGGCGGCGTCTCAATGAAGGTCCAGGACGAGAACGGCACAAGCTGCGGCGTCTCGGCAAACTCCCTGACCGTCACTCTGAAAGCCGGAACGCAGTATATTTTGAATGTGTACAAGGAATACGCAAATCTGCCGGTCGAATATACGGTCTCAATCATACCGCAATAGGCGGCAGCTTCCAACGACAGGCAAACAAAGAAACTGGCTGATGCTTCTCCCGTCAGCCAGTTTCTTTGTTTTGTGATGTATTTCATTCCATGTAAAATTCGTTGGTATTCAGGAATATAGATATCGTTATATTTGCTTCTGCTTCTTCATGGAGGCTATCACTATACGTATATTCAACTGATGTCATTTCTGTTGGGGGATTTCTTCGGCCTTACCTAGCATAACGCGTTGATTCTTTTGAATATCCCCAGCG
>CAOJHG010000087.1 GCA_948435975.1 uncultured Oscillibacter sp.
CCCATCAGACCAGCTGGGGCGTGTCCACCCGGATGATCGGCGGCATCATCATGACCCACGGCGATGACAACGGCTTGGTTCTGCCTCCCCGGGTGGCCCCCATCCAGGCAGTGGTCATTCCTGTGGCTCAGCATAAGCCCGGCGTTCTGGATGCGGCGGCAGCCCTTCGGGACCGTTTGGCGAAGGCAGGGATACGTTCCAAGGTGGACAGCAGCGACAATACGCCTGGTTGGAAGTTCGCCGAGTATGAGATGAAGGGTGTGCCTCTGCGGGTGGAAATCGGCCCTAAGGATATGGAGAAGGAACAATGCGTGATTGCCCGCCGGGACACGGGAGAGAAAGCGTTCGTTCCTTTGGACGGACTGGAAGAGGCTGTGAAAAGGCTTCTGGACGCCATACACGACAACATGTACGCCATGGCCCTGAAGAACCGGGAGGACAACACCTTTGATATCCGCACTCCCGAGGAGGCCAAAGCCATCGCCGGGGGCAAGGGCGGCTTCCTGCGGTCCAAGTGGTGTGGAGATGCGGCCTGCGAGGCGGCTATGAAGGAGCGTGCTGGGGTCACTTCCCGCTGTATGCCCCTCCAGCAGAGCGGAACTGACGGTGTGTGTCCGGTATGCGGGAAGAAGTGCAGGACCGACATTTACTGGGGCGTGGCCTACTAAGTCTGAAAAAGTCAGAAATCGAAAAGAGCCTGGCGGCATTCCAAGGACCGCCAGGCTTTTTTTGCGTCTTCCAGAATGAATAAAACGCATGTTTATTATTTATTCAAAGTATATGGGAATTATAGGAATTAACCTGGAAAAAATAGGAGGTCAAAATCCGTAGAACGCTTGTGCTTAGCGAATTTTGTCGAAACAGAAATAAAAATGCCGTCGAAGAAATTTTGCCACGAATTTACAAGCAGCTCTTGAAAATGGTGTAAGTTTATGCTATTTTATAGAAAACGTACAAGGAAGAATCCTGAATACGTCGTTTTAAAAATTTAAATGAAGGAGCCAGATTTGACTTATGATCGAACGACGAAGTGTATTATTAGCTGACGCCAACGAAGAGTTCCGCACAGGTCTGCGGGAGACCATAGAAGCAGCAGAGGGGTTTACGATTGCAGCCGCTACAGGAGATGGACAGGAGGCATTGCAGCTTGTCCAGCGGTTCCGGCCAGATCTGCTGGTGATGGATGTGGTGCTGCCGGGACTGGATGGCCTGGGCCTTCTGCGGCTCCTGAAAGCCCAGGGGATCACTGCGCCGAAGACCATCGTCCTTTCCTCCTTCTACAGCGACCGGGCCATGGCGGACGCAGAAAAGCTGGGCGTATGCTATTATCTGCCCAAGCCCTGTGCGCCGGAGTCCCTGCTGGAGCATATGCGGGGCGTGTTTGACCCGGCCGGGGAACCGGAGGACCGGGCGTCCCAGCTAAAGAACATGGTGACAAAGGTGATCCATGAAATCGGCGTCCCCGCGCACATCAAGGGTTATCAGTATCTGCGGGAGGCCATCATCATTGCCGTAAATGACATGGAGGTTATCAACGCTGTGACGAAAGTGCTGTATCCGGCAGTGGCAAAGCGGTTCAGCACTACGCCGTCACGGGTAGAGCGGGCCATCCGTCACGCCATTGAGGTCGCCTGGGACCGGGGCGACCTGGAGACATTGCAAAAGTATTTCGGCTACACAGTGTCCAACGCCAAGGGAAAACCCACCAATTCGGAATTTATCGCCATGATCGCCGACCGCCTGGTACTGGAGGGGCGGAAGGACGACGGCATAAAGCGCTGAGCAGTTTTTCGTATAGAGAGAGGAAAGGGAGAGGTACGCAGCCTCTCCCGTTTCATTTGCGTGATTATGGTGCAAGGGTTTTTCCGCTCAGGGCTTTTTGGGAGCTGGTGAAGGTCCAGCTTCCGTATACCTGGACAATGCGCCCCGGCCAGGCGAGGACCCAGGCATTCTGCGGCTCCCCGTCCAGGTATCTTCGGTAAACCGCGTCTGCGCCCCAGGAGGCAGGGTCCTCTTTCTGGGCCGTGACGTCTTCCAGCAGGACGCGGTACAGCCAGGAGGTCTTAGGCTCCCAGATTTGATAAGAGATATCTTGGATTTGGGCGTCCCCTTCCCGGCGGCACACATCCCAGCCGGTCTGTTGGGGGAGGAAAATGGAACCGGAATGCCCAGCGGTGCGGCGGATGTGGTCGTAGGAGAGGCCCGTCAGATCAGAGACGGTCAGAAGCAGGTCCTCTCGGGGCTGAACGTCCCACAAGCCGTCCGCAGTGGCATAGGTTTCCTTCGCGGAGGAATGATTCAGCCAGCGGAAAACCCCGAAGGTAAAGACCGCCATCATGACAACCGCAAGCACGACGTCCACTGTCAGGGTTACGGCCATGTTGGTCCCCTTGGAGGCCCCCCGTTTTTTCAGAAGGTTATTCGTCCCATGGACCGCGAAAATCAACACATTCATCAGGAGCAGATAGAGCAGAAAAAAGGTGACATAAGACGCGTTTGCATTCAGCAGCTCCATCAGGATAAAGGCCGCCAGCAGAATCAGCATGAGGGCAACCCCAGTTTTCTCAACCCAGATGTATCCCCGTCCCAGAGGTACGCAGGGACCTCCCTGGGCGGTGGAACGAAGGGACCTCCGCCGCCAGGTGAAATAGGTCCCCAGGTAGACGAGCAGCAGGACCGCCAGCAGAAGGTACATGGAAAAGCTGAAGAGACGGGCGTTGCTGTCAAAGAAGCGGAGGGGCGTCCGGATCAGCGTGTTGACGGAGGAGGCCAGTATAAAAAGAACTACCGCCAGCAGAAAGAGGGCAGGGCCGAAAAAGCTGCCCTTCATGGTCCGGTGGATGATGTCCAGGAGGATTGCGCCATCGGTTTCCAAAGGGACGGGGTTCGGGTCCTCGGTGGAGAAAATCAGCATCTGGCTCCACTCGGCGGTTTTCTTCCACCCGGCGGAGGTGCAGAGCTCTTCCAAGGACTGCTGGGCCTCCGTAGGGGCGGGGTCGAACTGGGAAATATCCTGGCCATAGGTGACGGCGTAGCGGACCTGGGCGGGTTCTGTCCGGCGGTACTTCCAGAAACACCGCCCTATTTTCTCCAGCCGCCAGCCCTTCGCGGCCATGCGGGCCAGATGCTGCTCTACACCTTGGTAATCGTAGATTTGAAAGGGCTCAATGCGGTATTTGACTTGGTTCATGGTACGTCCTCCTTTCCAATGCAGGTCTGGTAATCTTCCGTCAGAGTCAGCAGGCGGCGGTACTCGGTTTCCAGAGCTTTCCGGCCTTTTGGGGTGATGAGGTAGCTTCGTTTCCGGCCCTCGGTGCGGGTCTCCTCGATCATGCCAGCCTGCTGGAAGCTCTCCAGAAGGTGGTAGAGCGTCCCGGGGCCTAGAGTGACGCGTCCCCTGGTGAGGGCGGTAATCTGAGCGGCAATGTCGGCCCCGCAGCACTCCCGTTTCAGGCAGAGCAGGATATAGAACATCGGCTCTGTCAGCGTCTGGAATTTTTCACGGGCCACGCGCTCCTTCCTCCTTTCTTATGTCGATATTCGATATTATAACATCGATATTCGATATTGTCAAGCTGCTGGCGCTATTTGCCGAAATGGTAAGACCTTGAGAATAAGCTCATGGAAGAAATTGTGGTCATGAGGGATTCTTATTTCTCCCTACTTATTTGCCGGGTTTATCGCGTCCGGCCAGGTCAAGCGGCGGAGCTGTGGTATTTGTAATTTCATACCATTCGCCATCGTGCTGGATGTATGCCTTGTTGATATGTGTCCATGTGAATGACATTTCACCATGGTTGATATTAAAACTATAACAAACTCCGCCACTATACACTTCGTTAGGGGCTTCTCCTTCAGCATATGTCCGACGCTTCAAGGAAAGCTGGGTAATCCATGTATTCAATTCCTCGATTTCTGCCTGTGTCAACTCCCACGGCTCCAGCTCGCCGTTATAAAAGCCACTCACTTCAATGTGTGTGATGTTTTCTGGAATTGCTTTACTGAGTACTGATGATGTGTTCTTACTGGAATAGCCTATGACAATAAGACATAATAGCATCAATAATACAAGTACAGCAGATTTAAACGTTTTCATTATCATGACCTCCTAGTGATTGTTTGTATTGGACTGTATTTATATAGACGCAAAAAATCTCCAAAGGTTCTGTCAGTTATATCTTTTTTGATTTTGTCGTTGATTGACCATGTATCTTCTGAATCAGCGCAGAAAAATGTCAGATATAATAAGCGGGGGCGTCTGCCTGGCCGAGCGGAGCGCATCTGCTTGATTTTTGTATGAAGCCGCATGTTTATTGGATATTTTAGTGAAATCGACAGAGTTCATATTCAGCAGCACTTATTTCAAAAGGGATTCTTATTTTCTGGGCTTGCCTTTTGAAAGGTCTTGTGCTATCCTAACTGTGTATAAACAGCGATAACGGCCCTGTTGATGGGCCCGAAAGGAAGTATGAGTGATGGCAATGTATTCATTCCGCCCCAGAGGCGTATGTTCGCAGGAGATGCACGTGGAGATTGACAGCCAGGGGATCATCCAGGAGCTCCAGGTCGTAGGTGGGTGCAACGGCAACCTCAAGGGGATTTCCGCCTTAGTGAAGGGAATGTCCGCGAAGGAGGCTGTCCAGCGCCTGCGGGGGATTCGCTGCGGCTTCCGGGATACCTCCTGCCCCGATCAGCTTGCGAAAGGTCTGGAGCAGGTGCTGGCCCAGGAGCAGCAGTAGGAGAAGCTATGAAAATTGTTTTGGTCATCGACCAGTTTGACGACGCCAACAACGGCACCACCATCAGCGCCCGCCGGTTTGCCACGGCCTTGAAGGAGCATGGCAACGAGGTGCGGGTCATCGCCACCGGAAAGCCTACGGATTACAAATACGCCGTGCGGCAGATGCGGTTCCTTCCCATTGTAGAGCACCTGATTACCAGCCAGGGAATGCGTCTGGCGATTCCCAACAGGCATGTTTTTGAAAAGGCGGCGGCTTGGGCAGACATAGTGCATTTTATGATGCCCTCTCCCTTGGCAATCATGGGGCTGAAGCACATGGAGCGCTTAGGTATTCCTCATACGGCGGCCTTCCACTGTCAGCCGGAGAATATCACATTTACCCTCCACATGGGCAACAGCCGCCGGATGAACGACTTTGTTTACAACCGCTTCCGGGATACCTTTTTTAACCGCTTCACCCACATCCACTGTCCCAGCAATATGATTGCGGGGCAACTGCGGGACCATGGATACACAGCGAAGCTCCATGTAATCTCCAACGGTATCAGCCCCCAGTATGTTTACGGCCGCAGCCCCCAGGAAGACTGGATGCAGGGGCGGTTCAATGTGCTGATGGTGGGGCGGTACGCTGGGGAGAAGCGGCAGGACGTACTGATCCGCGCTTGTACGAAGTGCCGGCATAAGGATGAAATTCAGGTCATTCTGGCGGGAAAAGGGCCGCTCGAGAAGAAGTACCGTCGGTTGGCGGAGGCGCTGCCGAATCCGGCGGTGATGGAGTTCTATCAGCCGGAGAGACTGCTGGAGATCCTGCATATGGCTGATTTGTATGTTCACACCTCTGACGCGGAGATTGAGGCCATGAGCTGTATGGAGGCGTTTGCGTGCGGCCTGGTGCCGGTGATCGCGGATTCGCCCCGGTCTGCTACGCCTCAGTTCGCATTGGATGAGCGGAGCCTCTTCCCGGCGGGGGACAGCGACGCTCTGGCGGAGAAGATTGACTGGTGGTTTGAGCACCCTGAGGAACGGGAGGAGATGGGGAAGCGTTATGCAGAGCACGCGAAACAGTACGCCCTGGACCGTTCCATTGAGCAGACTGAGGAAATGTTCCGTATGGCGGTTCGGGAGCAAAAGGGTTAAAAAAGGCAGGTCTATCTATCAATGGTAGACCTGCTTTTTTGTCCGCTTCATGAGGCAGTCACCAGCGGCCCTCCTTTTACGTATAATGGTTCAGCAACGAAGGAGGAATGAACAATGGCATATTCCGACCGGGAGCTGCTGGCGCGTCTGATTGAATGCGAGGCGGGCGGTGAAGGAGAGATTGGCATGAAGGCCGTGGCGGGCGTTGTGATGAACCGCGTCCATGCCACGGGCGGAGAATATGCGCGGGTGGGCCAGGGCAGCATCCGCAACATCATCTTCCAGCCCTATCAGTTCGTCTGCGCCAGCGAGACAGAGGGCGGGGCCTATAACCCGCAGAACATATACAATATGCGGCCTGAAGCCATCCACTATGAAATTGCAGACTGGGCCATCGCGGGGAACCGTGTGCCTGTGGTGGCGGAGTCGCTGTGGTTTTATAATCCCTTTGGGCCAGAGTGCCGGAACCGCTTTCCCTCAGACGTGGGCTATTGGCAGACGCGCATAGGAGACCACTGCTTTTATAACCCGACGAATGCCTATTACGACACATAACAAAAGAGAAGACACAACACCCGCGAAAGGATATTACAGAATTTGAGAGGTGTCATTATGCCAACTACGCAGAATGTACAGAATGTACAAAATGTGCAGAATATCCAAAATGTACAACATATACAGCAGCCTGGGCAGGCGGCTCAGCCTATGCCCACGCAGACGACCACCCAAATGCCCCAGAACGGCGGTCAGATGGCTCAGAACGGCGGTCAGATGTCCCAGTATCATACACAGGGTTCCCAGCAAAGTACACAGATGCAGCAGGACGGTTTACGTATGACTCCGTTCGGCGCACAGGAGGCCCAGAACGATTCGGCGGGAAGTCAGTATGGTGTGCAGATGTCCCAGAGCGGCGCACAGACCGCCGAAAACAGCTTTCAGACCCGCCCCGGCCCTATAACAGACTGGTCCAGCGAAATCACGCCCCCGGCAGGGAGCGCTTCCGCCGGTCAAGAGGAGTCCCGCCCCATGATGACTCCCATTATGCGCAGCGAGCTGGCGGGCAGTACAGGCGTGCTGGACCTGCGCAACCATGTGTCCAACGACGTTATCGAGGCGCCTACCACCGTTACAGAGGCTTATCTGGGGTCTATGAGAGGGATGCTGGCCAGAAACAAAGGGAATTTCGTGGTTGCCACCTTCCTGATCGGCACCCAGGGCACCACGACTTGGGAAGGCATTCTCTATGAGGTAGGCAACGACTACCTGATTATCCAGCAGTCTGGCCGGGAACGGTATATTGCTTGTGATATGTATTCGCTGAAGTACATTGAGTTCTACGACACCCAGCGGAAAGAAATCTGCGACAATCTCATGTGGCAGAACGGCTGGCAGGACGGGTGCTGAGGTCCCGAGACGGCAGGGGCTTGCGGAAGGGGACAGTCTGTGCTAAAATTCAGGTATTCTAATCAAGAAGAGGAGAAACGCTATGGATTTTCAAGCCCTGTCTGCCGCCCGGTATTCCCTCCGGAAGTTCAGCGCCCAGCCGGTAGAGCCAGAAAAGCTGGCCCTGGTCCTGGAGGCCGGACGGAACGCCCCCACGGCCCACAATAACCAGCCCCAGCGGATTTTCGTTCTCCAGAGCCCCGAAGCGCTGGAAAAGGCTGACTCATGCACTGCCGCCCACTTCCATCCGCCGGTGATCCTGGTGGTGGCCTATGATCCAGAGGCCTCTTGGAAGCGGGAGACCGAC
>CAOJHG010000088.1 GCA_948435975.1 uncultured Oscillibacter sp.
AGCTTATAACAGGGCTTACAACAGAGCTTACAGCAGAGCTTACAGCAAAAACTGCTCAGTATGAATACTATCGTGACAAGCTGCTGACTTTTCAGGCATTAAACGCTAAAGACTAACAGAAAATTATTTACAGGCTTGGTTTTCTGTGGTAAGATGTTCGGGAAACAGCCGCCTTGACCCGGAATTCCCGGGCTTTTCTTTGCGGCGGCGTATGGAGGATTCCCTATGCGAATGAGGAAAAAGAAAAACCTGATCCCCCGAATGGAGCGCTGCGGCCGGAGTCTGATCCAAGACCCCTATGACCGCCCCGGCAAATGGATAGAGCTGATGCCCCAGGCCCAGGCACTGCACTTAGAGCTCGGCTGTGGGAAGGGCCGCTTCACCGCTGGAACCGCAAAGGCAAATCCAGATGTCCTGTTGATCGCCTTGGAGCGGGTCCCGGACGCAATGGTAGTGGCAATGGAGCGCTGTGCAAACGAGGACCTGTTCAACGCCTATTTTATCAGCGCCGACGCCAACCAGCTTCCCAGCTTCTTCGCTCCCGGCGAGGTGGACCGCATCTATGTCAACTTCTGCGACCCCTGGCCCAGTAAGCGTCATGCGAAACGCCGTCTGGTACACGGAAATTTTCTCAAGCTCTACCGGCAGGTCTTGAAACCCGGAGGACAAATCCACTTCAAGACAGACAATGTGGGGCTCTTTGCCTTTGCCGTGGAGGAATTCCCAAACTTTGGCTTTACACTGTCCGAGGTCACCTGGAACCTCCATGAGCATAGGCCGCAGGGAATCATGACTGATTACGAATCCAAATTCCATGAGCAGGGCCAGCCCATTCACCGCCTGGTAGCAACTATGGCGGACTGGACGCCTCCGCTGGAGGAGGACCCATCTGACGGCTCGAAGGAAGACAATGTATAAACGGCCTTTTTGAAAAAAGCAGAAGCGGCGTATGAGGATCATTCCCTGCGCCGCTTCTGTTTCTGTAAAATCGGAAAGCTCTTTTTACATGTAGCTTAGGAGCCGGCCAGCCTCCAGCGCGGCAGCAGCCCGCACGCCATCGAAGTCTACATAAGGATTATAGACTGCTTCCAGTGCATCATGATTTTGCTTCGCATCTTTCAGCGCACCTACCGCCTCTTCTCGGAGAATAGAGACCATCCGGCTCTGGAAACGCAGGCGGGCCTTTCCTTCCACCTCTGTCATGGTCTCCAGGCGGATACGGCGGTACGGCTTTTTCCCGTAGTCCATATGCGTGTTGGAGGTCACAAACGCCAACCCAAGCCCTGGCACCAGAAGATGTTCGATCCGCGCAGGGTCCTCCGGGGATACGCAGATAATGGTGTTCCAGCCGTTCTTTACCGCCGTCCTGTGGAGCCGGGCCAGAGAATCTCCCGCCAGTTCCCAACTGTCCGCGAATTCGTAGACCTTCGGGCAAAGAGCCTCTACACTGTCAAACCGCCAAATGCAGCCCTTGTGGGTGATACTGCCCAGAAAACGCCGGGTAGTCTTTCCCTGCTGGCCTCCTTTTCCCCGGAGTTCCCGGGCAATCACGCCGCTGATACGACGGTCCATGTGTTCCGCGTTGTAGGTCTTTCCAACAGCCGCAACTGCATCCAGTTCGACCTGCCGGGCAGCTTTCAGGCAATGGTATGCCCGAACATATGCCGACTGGTAGGCATGAGTCCTAGCCTTCACCTCCTCTGCCGCCGCCTTCGCAGCCGTCAAATCGTAGAACTGCCCCAGATTTACATAGCGGTCTACCGCCGCCGGATAGCGGGGCTCGATCACGTGGGGCGAAGTACCGTCCACCATAGCGCAGCGAAGCTCTGGAAGAACTACACCGTCCAGAGAATCCGGGTCCCCAGAACACCAAAGATATTCTACCATTGCGCCTGCCTGCTCCATTGTGTGCCCAATCTCTTTCATGAATGTATTCTTTCCCACGCCTGGGCCGCCCTTCAAAATCATGAAATCATATGTATCCTCTAAATCCACAATTTCTGAAAACAAGTTCCGAAAACCCTCTCCGCTGTTGGCTCCGGCAAAAAAATTCGTAACGAGTGCCATAAGCTCTCCTCCTCATGTCATTTCACTTTCAGCCTATGCCGGAAGCCTCTCATTTGACAGCGATTTCAGTCCCAAATTCCAATCCAGCCAGCCTATTCCTCTCTTCTCAAAATTGCGATAAACGCCTCAAGCACAGTTAAGCCCCGCTCTCTTGGAACAAAAGCCTTTCTTTCAAATCTTTACCTTGGAATCGCATGAGGCCGCCTTCATATAAAAAGACAGACTGCCCACATGAAAGGCAGTCTGTTTTTCTTATTTCTTCAAGATTTTGCGCTTTCAAGAGATAAGCGGTCAGTCCCTCTTTTCACTGCCGCTTGGGAACCCGGCACAGGCGGCGTTCAACAGGCGCAAGAGTTCTTCCTTGCCCACACCCTTTTCCGCTGAGAAAGGGATGAGCGTCTCCTCCTCTCCCAGCTCCAGCGTCTCTCGAATCAGCATGAGGGCCGGTTCGATCTGACTCTTTTTCAGTTTATCCTGCTTGTTCGCCACGATGATCTCCGGGCACTCGGTTTCCTGAAACCAGCGGTGCATCGTCAAATCGTCCGCCGTGGGCTTATGCCGGATGTCTACAATCAGCACGCCGGCTGTAATGCGGGCTTCCTGAAAGTAGCTGTCCATCAGTCTCCCCCAGCGCTCTTTCTCCGCCTTGGAAACTTTTGCATAGCCATAGCCAGGCAAATCTACCAGGTACGCTTTTCGGTCTACTAAAAAATAGTTTACCTGGGTCGTCTTTCCCGGAGACGTGCCTACATAGGCCAGATTCTTCCGGTTCAGCAGGCGGTTGATTACGGAGGACTTCCCTACATTCGACCGCCCCGCAAAGGCAAACTGCGGGAGACCGTCCCACAAAAACTGTTCCTTGGTCCCAGCAGAGCGCGAAAACTCCGCCTTCCCAAAATTGATTGCCATAATTGCTCCTCTTCTATCTTTTCCTCAATTTTCTTCCGTGTTTCCGCCATATCAGCGGTCTTCTCTAATGAGAACACGAGAATAAATCAAGAGATTCTCTTTTCGGGCCGTCCGCTATTGCAGCAGCGCGCTATCTCCACCGGCAGACGGCTGGATAGCAGGGGTGAAAGCAGATAAAGACGGTTCCTCCCGCAAATCCTCCCGGGCTGTATTGGAGCACAGGGCAGCGGCAAAAACCTGGTCCACCGTTTCCACCGGAATGAACTTCAAAGCCGTCCGAACAGTCTGGTCAATCTCTTCCAGGTCCCGCACGTTATCCTTTGGAATCAGCACTGTGCCAATCCCATTCCGGTGGGCCGCCATGGTTTTCTCCTTCAAGCCTCCGATGGGCAGCACCCGGCCTCGCAGCGTCACTTCGCCCGTCATCGCAATGCCCGCTTTTACTTTCCGCTCCGTCAGAGCAGACAGCATGGCTGTGGCAATGGCAATCCCAGCGGAAGGGCCGTCCTTTGGTACCGCACCCTCTGGGAAATGAACGTGAATATCCTTCGTCTTGTAAAAATCTCCTTCGATTCCCAGAGAGACCGTCCGGCTCCGCAGACAGCTCAGAGCAGCTTGGGCGGATTCCTTCATCACATCTCCCAGGTTTCCGGTGATTTCCAGCTTTCCAGAGCCTTCCATCACATTGACTTCCACTTCCAGAATCTCGCCGCCGCTCTCCGTCCAAGCAAGGCCGTTTACAATGCCAACTTCCTCCCGTTCCGTATGCAGAGATGGCGGATATGGCTGGCAGTCCAGCAGCTTTGGCAGGTCCTCCTCCAACACCACCAAACGTTTTGCCTTCTTATCCGCCACCAGCCGCATATCTGCCTTCCTGCACAGAGCCGCCAGACGGCGTTCCAGAAGACGGACGCCGGATTCCCTTGTATAGTCCCGGACGATTGCCCGCAGCACATCCTCGCTGACCTTCATCGCGCTCTTGCGGAGGCCGTGCTCTTTCATTTGCTTAGGCAGGAGATGGCGAATGGCGATTTGAATCTTCTCCTCGTCTGTATAACTGGACAGACGAATAACCTCCATGCGGTCCAGCAGCGGGCGGGGGATCGTGTCCGTGGTGTTGGCGGTGGTAATGAACATGACTTGACTCAAATCTACGGGAACTTCCATGTAGTGGTCCCGGAACGTGTGGTTCTGCTCGCTGTCCAGCACCTCCAGAAGAGCGGAAGCAGGGTCTCCCCGATAGTCGTTTCCCAGTTTGTCAATCTCATCCAGCAGCAACAGGGGATTCATGGACCCGCCCCGGATAATGGCGTCGATCACCCGCCCCGGCATAGACCCTATGTAGGTCCTGCGGTGGCCGCGAATATCCGCCTCATCCCGCACGCCGCCCAAGGACAGTCTGGCCAGCTTCCGGTTCAACGCCTTCGCTACGGAAATGGCAATTGAGGTCTTGCCCACGCCTGGAGGTCCTACCAGACAGAGAATCTGCCCCTTCCCCTCCGGATTCATCTGGCGGACGGCGATGGTCTCCAAGATACGCTCCTTTACCTTTGTCATGCCGAAGTGGTCCCGCTCCAGCACTTTTCGGGCTGTCTCCACGCTGACGCGCTCCCGCGTGGTATGGTTCCACGGCATCTCCAGGCACACATCCAGGTAATTCCGAATCACTGAGGCCTCAGCGCTTCCATAGGGCTGGCGGGACAGCTTGCTGACCTCCTTCAAAAGATGGTTCTCTGTCTCCTCCTCCAACTGGAGCGCCAGAATCTTGTCCCGGTAATCTCCGGCGTCGTCATCATCGTCCACTTCGCCCAGTTCGTTTTGCAGGACGCGAATCTGAGTCCGCAGAATCTGGTCCCGCTGGGTCCGCACCAACTGATCCCGAATCTTATCCTCCATCTCGTGCTCAAAACCCAGCACATTGCATTCCCGGGCCAAAAAGTTGTTCAGTTTCCGGAGGCGGCTGAACGGGGCAAGCTCCTCCAATATCTCCTGCTTCTCTGTATGGCGCAGGGGAATATTCTGGGCAATAAAATCCGCCAGATAGCCCACATCCCGGCAGTCCATGACCGCTGTAATGATCTCCTCTGGAATGCTGCCGGAAAGCTGGGTGTACTCTCCAAAGAGGTTCCACGCCTGCCGCAGAAGGGCCTCTGTCCGGGGACTGCGGCGAAACGCATCAGAAACCGCCTCCTCTTGTACCTCCTCTACGTTGGCCTGGAGATACGGAACTGACTGCCAAAGATGCCGCATCCGCGCCCGGCACCGTCCCTCCACCATCACACGGACGGAATTGGGGGAAAGGCGCAGGACCTGTCGGATATGAGAGATGGTCCCCAAAACATAAAGGTCCTTCTCCTCCGGCAAATCTACACTGATCTCCCGCTGAGTCACCAGGAAGACTTCCTGATCTGTTTCCATAGCCCGCTCCAGGGCCGCAATGGAGATCCGGCGCTCCACATCAAAGGTCAGGCTCATGTGGGGAAACACCGTCAATCCACGCAGCGCTAACACAGGGATGTTCATAGTCAACAATTCCATAGGACATTTCCTTTCCGAGGTTTCCGATAGACAATACGATGTTGGGTGCAAAGCGAACCCAGGCCTCCGGTCCTCTCAAGCAGCAAAAACAACATTTCAGCAGAACCTCTCACCTAGCGGGTCCACAAGGGGCAGTCATATAACGCGGGACGGCCTCTACCACCTTAGGGAGTGTATGGGTTTTCCTCCCTGGATAAGAATAGCATGATTTTTTCTAATAATACCCAGTTTACCGCTTCATAAACCAGGATTTTACGCGGCAACTGACCAGCGCGGCAAATTGCAGCAGTCTCCCTTTTCCAAAGCCGCACACGCTGGAAGAACACACCAAAGTAGTAAACTCTTTTCATACCTGAAAAAAGGATAGAGGAAGGGAACGGCGTCCCTTCCTCTTTGTGTTCATGACGCCGACTTCGGTGTAGATTTGCGGGATTTCCCGCCCTTGCCGGTGTTCAATTTCACAGAATAGCTGATCTTTTCCGGGTCCCGGACCAACACAGGCTGGCCCTTCCCCTCCACACAGTCCTTCGTGATAACCGTCTTGACAATGGTGGGGTCCGACGGGATATCATACATCACGCCCGTCAGCATACCCTCCATCACTGCACGAAGCCCCCGGGCGCCAATATTCCTCGCAATCGCCAAATCCGCAATGGCATCGAGTGCCTCTTCCTCAAACTCCAAGGAAACATCGTCATACTCCAGCAGCTTCTTATACTGCTTCACCAAAGCGTTTTTGGGTTCCTGTAAAATCCGGACCAAATCCTCCCGTTTCAGGGCGTTCAGCGGCGCAATGATTGGCAGGCGGCCCACCAGCTCTGGAATGATACCGAATTTCAGCAAGTCATGGGGCTGGACTTCGTGAAGAATGCGGCTCAGGTCCTTGTCCTTCTTCCCCTGAACATTAGCGCCAAAGCCAATGCTCTTCTTGTCCATCCGGCGCTCAATGATTTTCTCCAGACCATCAAAGGCTCCTCCGCAGATGAACAGGATATTCTTCGTATTCATCTGGATGAACTCCTGGTGAGGGTGCTTCCGTCCACCCTGGGGCGGGACGTTCGCCACTGTACCTTCCACGATTTTCAGCAATGCCTGCTGTACGCCCTCGCCAGAGACGTCCCGGGTGATGGAGGTATTTTCGCTCTTCCGGGCAATCTTGTCGATTTCATCCACATAAATAATGCCATGTTCCGCCCGGTCCACATCAAAATCCGCCGCCTGGAGAAGACGCAGGAGGATGTTCTCCACATCGTCGCCCACATAACCGGCCTCAGTCAGCGTAGTGGCATCGGCAATGGCAAAAGGCACCTTCAAAATTCTGGCCAGGGTCTGCGCAATCAGCGTCTTGCCGGAACCGGTGGGTCCCAGCATCAGAATATTGCTTTTTTGCAGCTCTACGTCTTCATCGCCGCCGAAATAGATACGCTTATAATGGTTATACACGGCCACGGCCAGGGAGATTTTCGCCTCATCCTGCCCAATGACGTACTGATCCAAAACGTCTCGAATCTCTCGGGGTGTCGGGAGTTGATCCGGAATGTCATCCAGCATCGGACCTGGATCGATGGGATCAAAGCCGTCGTTCAAGATGCTCATGCAGAGCTGGACGCACTCATCGCAGATGCGCACGCCGGGCCCCTGGATCATCCGGTGGACCTGCTGCTCATGCTTGCCGCAGAAAGAACACCGCAGGGGCTTCTTGCCTTCGTCATTCATGCTAACTTTACCTCAGTTCTCGCTTCGCTTTTCTGTCTCACAGACGCACTTTTCGTTTTCAGTCCGCAGGCGCGTCCGTCTTCTTCTCACTCTTGTTGGTAAGGATTTTATCAATCAGGCCAAACTCCAGAGCCTCTTCAGCGCTCATGAAGTTATCCCGCTCGCAGGCCACCGTGACTTCCTCCACAGAGCGTCCCGTATTCTCCGCCATGATGCGATTCATCCGCTTCTTGATGGTCTCCAGACGCTTCAGGTGGATGGCCATGTCGGTAATCTGTCCCTGGGTCCCGGCGGAGGGCTGGTGAATCATGATCTCCGCATTGGGCAGGGCAATCCGCTTCCCCTTGGTGCCGGCA
>CAOJHG010000089.1 GCA_948435975.1 uncultured Oscillibacter sp.
AACAGCCCGCCAGAAGGAGGATTCCCTCCCGGCGGGCTGTTCGTTTTCTGCGCGGGTGATTACTTGCGGCTCTTCCCCAGGAAGCGGAGAAGATACAGGAACAGATTGATATAGTCCAGATACAGGCTCAGCGCGGAGAAGATGGAGGCCCGCTCCAGCATGGCGGGGTCGCTCCGGTAGGCATAGTAACAGCTTTTGATTTTCTGCGTGTCATAGGCGGTAAAGCCCAGGAAGATTGCCACGCCAAACAGGCATACCACCCGGTCCATGGCCCCCAGAGGCAGGAACAGGGACAGCAGGCCAAAGACGATCAGGAAAATCAGACCTCCCACGAGGATGGGGCGCAGGCGGGAGAGGTCCGTTTTCGTGAAATACCCGTAGGCCGCCATGCCCGCAAAATACAGGCTGGTCATGAGGAACACCAGGATCAGGCTGGCCAGGCCGAAGACCAGGAAATAGGCCGAGAAAACCACGCCGGTCAGCATCGCGTAGGTAAAGAACAGCCCCCGTGCCGCGCCGACGCTGAGCTTGTGGATGCGGGCGGAGAGAATCAGCACTACCGCCAGCTCCGCAATGGGAAGGATGATGTGCATGAACGGGATTGCAAAGACGAAGTAGACAGCTCCCGTCGCATAGCCCACCACCGCCACAAAAAAGGTAGTCAGCAGGCCCAGGCACATCCAAACAAAGGTCTTAGCGGTATACGAGCCAATGGATTCGCCCGCATAGCTGTCCAGTTCGTTCCAGATATCAAAGTCGTTTTCCCGCATGATAAAAAAACCTCCTTACAGCAGGCCCGCCGCAGGTTCTGGCACAGGCCCAAGCACTTTCTGCGGCAGACGCACCGTTTTTTTCATTATAACACACTATGCGTCCGCTGTCCATCCCCCAGCGGAAAAGTCCCTTTTAAGGAAAGTGTTGCTGGGATATCACTTCGGCAGTTTCTGCAAAAGCACATTGATATAATCGAAACTATGTGCTATAATCAATTCGGCAAATCAGAATTTGGAATTTATCGGACAGTCATCCATCAACAGGGAATCGCTCGCTTTGGATATTCTGACGCATGGTTTGCCGGAGCGGCTCTTAGCAGCACCACTCTGAAAAGCAATGCGGAAAATGCTGCCCGTTTCCCTTATCAGGCTGGCGCCGCTGAATGCTGGAATTCAACCGCTCTTGTGGAAGCAGCAGAAGCGTCCGTCTGGCAGTACTTTCCCGAAAGGGGCGGCTTGAAAAGCGGGGCGGATTGTGGTAATCTTATCCTATTAAATGGACGCAGGAGGCATGGAAGCATGGAAATGAAGTTTGAAATTTATAAAGAAATTGCCAAGCTGTCTCAGCCCAACAACGGCTGGACAAAGGAACTGAACCTCATCAGTTGGAACGGGCGGGAGCCTGTATATGATATCCGTTCCTGGAACGAGGGTCACGAAAAATGCGGAAAGGGCGTTACGCTGACCGCGAGGGAACTGGCGGCTTTGCGGGAAGCGCTCCTGGACCTGGAGCAGATTTGAAGCCGCGCCGAAGCTGTGAATCCCGTTAGAGAATGGAGGGCAAAGGAATGGAAGACGTGTTAGCCGTCCCGTCGGCAGTTTTAGACGCGCACCTGCCAAAAGGCCCCTTTATCACCCGGGATATCCCGAAAATCCTGGCGCTGATCCGGGAGCACCAGCGCTTCATCCCCCGGTCCCAGGCAGAACAGGATTTGAATTACCGCCAGATCATCCCCTATGCGGTACTGCGGAACAAAGGCCGGTACTTCATGACCCAGCGCCTGCCAAAACAGGGAGAAGCCCGCCTGCATGGTAAATTCTCCATCGGCATGGGGGGCCACATCAACCGGCGCGAGGCTCAGGCTGAGGACCCTATCCAAGCAGGTCTTCGGCGGGAGCTTTGGGAAGAGGTGGGCTTGCAGGAGGTCCCGCCCCAGTCTTGTACCGGCATCCTTAACGATTCATCCGCGGACGTAGGGAAATATCATCTGGGGCTGGTTTTTCCCTTGTCCGTCCCGGATGGCATCCGCGTGATGGAAACGGGGAAAATGGCCGGAGGCTGGGCCGAAGCAGCAGACATAGAAGCACAATATGACAGGATGGAAACCTGGTCCCAAATCGCGTGGCGTGTCCGAAGTGTCTGGGAGGACAGGTGAACCATCCCCCACAAAAGAACAGACAACGACAAAAAACTGCGGGGACCTGCTGCTGCACAAGTCTCCGCAGTCTTTTTGCCGGGATATGGTCAAGGCTCTCTTCCCGCCGCGCAAAGTCAGGCGGCGGAAGCGGCGGCCTCTTCATTTCCGCGGAACAGCAGCGTAATGCACCACAGACCCGCCAGACCTACCAAGGCATAGATGATCCGGGACAGCATCGCCATCTGTCCGCCGAAGAGAAACGCCACCGTATCGAAGCCAAAGAGTCCAATGCCGCCCCAGTTCAGAGCTCCAATGACGGCAATCAGAATCGCAAGTTTGTCAACCATCGTTGTAACCTCCATTCTTGTCCATAGGCTGGGATACGGCAATAGCATGTCTCATCCTGTCGAATTCTATACAGCGTCAAAATTTGGTTTTTTTATAGCTCCACAGCCTTCCCAGCGGTCAGGAAGTACAGTACCCGCCGGGACACCCTTTTTTCCAGAACCTGCTCCAACGCCACGCTGTATGCCTCCAACTGCGGCCGGTAGTGCTCCGCCCGTTCTTGCAGCTCCTCCTGGGTCCGTACATGGTCGGTCTTAAAATCCACCACCGTCAGTCCTGCGCCAGTCTCAAAGCAGCAGTCCACCACGCCTTGCAGCAGAATCGAATCTCCCTCCGCAGCGGCAGGGTCATAGCTTTTCGCGTCCACCAGCAGCGTAAACCGGTATTCCCGCAGAGGCGTCTGGCCAGCCTGTTCCGCCGCCCGCAGCTCCTCCGCCAGAGAAGACGACATCAGCCGCCGGAGAGAGGCCCGGTCCACCGCCTCCGCCTGTTCCGGCGTCAGGAGGCCCCGTGCCCGCAGCGCTTCCACCTGGGCGGAAATATCGTTGTTCTGGAAATCCAGGTACTGCAAAACCAGATGGGTCGCCGTGCCCCGTTCCGCCGGAGTCAGGCCGTGGCTCTCCCGCCGGAATTTCGGCTGGGACAGAGGGCGGAGGTAGGGGGTATGAGCGGCGTCCTCGGCAATCTCCTGATCCAGCAGGCGGCCCTTTAACTGAGTAGCCGTCAGTTTGGCGGGAAGCACCGTCTCCCGCTGGTAGGGGTAACTGTAGGACAGCAGCGCTGGGTCAAAGGGGGGTTCCGTCTCCTGGGCCTCCTCCGCCAGAGCAGAGCGGGCAGGAACCTCCCGATAGCCCTCGCTGTAATGAAGAAAAACCTTCCATGAGGCGGTGGGGCCATCGTACAGCGTCCCTTCCCAGGCTCTGCCCCGCCGTTCCGCCAGCGTCCCTTCCCAGGGTCTGTCCCGCAGTTCCGCCGCTTCCGGACGGCAGAGAAGGGGCAGCAGCAGCCAGTCCCCGAAGTTCCGGCAGGCCGCCACAGTCTCCGGCGGCACCGGGCACGCGGCCAGGGACGCCAGCTTTCGCAGCCGCGTCTCTGTGTAATACATGGAGTCGATCAAAATCAGCTTTTCCTTGGGGCGGGTCATGGCCACATAGAGCACCCGCTGTTCCTCCGCCAGATTTTCCTGCCGTGTTTTTTCCTCCACCGCCTGACGGGCCAGGGTGGAATACCGGATTTTCCTCTCCAAATCCACCCGCCGGGGCCCCAATCCCATGGAAGGATGGACCAGGACCGGCGTATCAAAATCCTGCCGGGAAAAGGCGTGGTCCAGGTCTGCCAGAATCACGATGGGAAATTCCAAGCCCTTGGATTTGTGGATGCTCATAAGGCGCACCCCGTTGACGGCGGAAGCACCAGCGGTCACCGGGGCCTCTCCGGCATCCAGGAGGCGGCGCATCTGGGTAACAAAGGCAAACAGCCCGCGATACCCGCCGCTCTCGAACTTCTCCGCCTGGCGGGCCAGGGTGATGAGGTTTTCCCGCCGCTCCAGGCCGCAGTCCATGGCCCCGAACAGGCCCAGAAGGTTCAGTGTGTTGTAGATGTGCCACACCAGCCGGTGAACGCTCATATCTCTCGCCGCAAGACGCAGAGAGGCCAGCATATTCATGAAGTCCGCACAGTCATTGGACTCCTCAGCAGCGCCTTCTTCCGCGGGGACCGTCTTCGCCCCGGCAACTACTGCGTCGTAAAAATCCGTGTTCGGACTCCCGCCCCGAAGCTCTGACAGCCGGTCCGGGGTAAAGCCGAAAATCGGAGAGCGAAGGACGGCAATCAGCGGGACGTCCTGCCGGGGGTTGTCGATCAGCTCCAGCAGGGCCATGACGGTGGAAACCTCCATGGTCTCAAAGAAGCCGCTGTCCCCCTGGAAGGAACAGGGAATATCCCGTTCCGCCAGGGCTGAGGAGAAAGCGGCCGTCCGGTTTTTGGGAGAGTGCATGAGGATCACAATGTCCTCCGGCTTACAGGGGCGCAGCGTTCCGTCCGGCCCCGTCACCGGGAAGCCCTCGTCCAAAAGCTGCCGGATGCGTTCCGCCGTGAAGCGGGCCTCCGCCGTGATCTTTTTCACCGGGTGCTCGTCCCCGGCGGATTTCGGTTTCGCGGCAATCAGGTGAAATTCTGTGGCGCAGTCCTCCCGGGGCGGGTAATAGTCCGCGCCGAAGTGCAGGGCGGCCTCCCCGTCATAGGCCACTTCGCCCATTTCGGGAGAGAGGATGTTCTCAAAGATGAAATTTGCCGCATCCAGGATCTCCTGCCGGGAGCGGAAATTCTGGCTGAGGGAAATCTTGCGGTCCTCCCCGTCCCCCGCCTCCTTCCTGGGCTTGAAGCGATTGTATTTCTCCAGGAAAATCGTGGGGTCCGCCAGCCGGAAGCGGTAAATACTCTGCTTCACGTCTCCCACAGTAAAGAGGTTTTTCCCATCCTTGGACACCGCCCGGAAAATGGCGTTCTGGACCTCGTTGGTGTCCTGGTACTCATCCACCAGGATTTCTGCGTATCTGGCCGATATCTGCTCGCCAAGCTCAGTGGGCGTGCCGTCCTCCTTTACCAGCAGGTACAGCGCCAAATGCTCCTGGTCGGAGAAGTCGGCGGCGTTGATGCGCAGCTTCTCTTTCCGGCACGCCTCGGAGAAATCCGCTGTCAGGTCCAGCAGCGCCAGCATCGCCGGAGCCACCGCCCGCAGATCCTCCATGGCCTCCTCCCCGCTGGTCTCCAGCCAGAGATTCAGCTTTTTCAGGGACGCCTTGCACGTATCCCAAACTGTCTTCAGAGACAGCACCAAGGGTTCTTCCGTCCAGCCCTTGGGCGTGGTCAGCCGGGGGAATTTGATACCGGCCGCCGTCCGGGCGTCTTCCCAGGTCTTCACATTCCCCAGCCGGGTAAATCCCTGCGCGGTCTCCAAAAATTTTGCGCCGTAGCCCTTGAACAGCCGTTCATCCCGCCGGGTCCTTTCCGCGGCCAGGCTGAGCTGCTCCGCCCAGTAGCTTCCCCGGCGGCGGATGACGGCCAAAAGCTCTTGGGCGTATGGGGTCTGGTCAAAGTCTTTGCCCAGGTCCGCCCAGATTTTCCGGTTCTTCGCCAGCCAGTCTTCCGGAGAGGCATGGCTTTGCAGCTTATTGTAGAATTCCAATACCAGCTCTGTCAGCGCCCGGTCGTTCCTGCCAGCGCCGAGGGTATCCGCAAGCTGTTCCCGGCCGGGGGTCAGGTCGCTGTAAAATTCCTCCAGCACCTTATTCAGCACCCTCTGCTGCAGAAGCGCCGCCTCATTACTGTCCAGCACCCGGAAATCCGGCGTCAGAGCGTGCCGGTCCCCTTCCCGGGCCAGAAGGTGGGTATTCTCCCGCAGAAGCGCCGTGCAGAAGGCGTCCACGGTCTTGATATCCGCCTGGTAGACCCGGAGGAGCTGCTGCCGGAGGTGAGAATCCCCAGGCCGCTCCCCCATTCGCCGGGAGAGCTCCGACGCAATCTTTCCCCGAAGCTCGGATGCGGCGGCGCGGGTGTACGTGATGATGAGAAAATCGTCCACATGACGCCGCTCCTCCGTCACGTAGCGGAAAAGCCGGTCCACCAGCACCCGCGTTTTTCCCGAACCGGCGGCGGCGGAAACCAGCAGGCTCCCCCCCCGGTCCTTTACTGCGGCTTCCTGCTGGGGCGTCAGTTTTACTGTCATTTCTCTTCCTCCTCAATCATCTGCCAGAATCCCTCCGCACTGATGGGAAGGATGTAGTGATAGTGGTCCCGGTCCCGCCCGTCCTGGAAGTGGCAGGCGGAGGCCCAGTCGCAGTATTTGCAGAAGCTGTCCTCCTCGCTGTGGCAGCAGGGGTCGGCGTCGATGTTGCCCTGCCGCACCTCCCGCGAAATGTCCTGTAACAGCCGGTCCACATACTCCCCCAGCTTCCCCAGTTGGGCGGCGGAGGCCAGGCTCCCGGAGATGCTGCCATCCCGCTTCACCCGCAGGGGCAGGTAATGGGGCTCCTGTAAGGCTTCATGCTCCATGGCCTGAAGCACCGCCGGTTCCGCCAGCAAAAGTCCGGAGCGGCGGAGCTGTTTCTCCCGTTCCGCCTGGAGATTTTCCGGAGTGATGTTCCGCTCAGCAGAAAGGATATTGTCCCGGGCGGGCAGATACAGCACTCCGGCAGGCTCGATCTCCTCTCCCCTTCCCAAGCGGGCGCCTCCCTCCTTTTTCAGCGTAAAGAGATACAGCAGCATCTGAATATCCAGGCCCATCCACACCGCTGACAGGTCAAAGGACTTCTTGCCGGATTTGTAGTCGATGACTCGGATATAAAGCTTTCCGTCTTTAGACCAGCCGTCCACCCGGTCCACCTTTCCGCCGACCCGCAGTTCTCCATCCGGCTCCGAAATCACGACCGCCGGAAGTGCGTCCTCCTTTTTGTCGCCAAAGGACAGCTCAAAGGCCAGAGGCACGAAGTCGGAATGCCGCAGCTCCTCCGCCGCCTCTTCAATGACGGCATAGGCGGTGTTCCGGAGGCGGGCAAAGAGATAGCGGAAACGGGCGCTGCGGTTCTCCAGATTGGGAAGCTCCAGACGGATATACTCGTCGATATAATGGTTGGTCAAACTGCGGAGGTCCTGTTTCCCCACCTGACCGAAGCCGCCCTTGGACAGCACCTCCCGCGTAACGTTCTCCAACAGGTAGTGGAGGAACGTACCAATCTGGGGCGCGTCGAAGGCCGCCGGAGTCCGGGACCTGGCTTGCAGCCCGTATTCCATGAAATAAGCGAAGTGGCAGGAGCGCAGACGTTCCAGCCGGGAAGCCGTCATGGTGATCCGATCGCCGTAGAGGGCCTTTACCGCCCGCCGGGAGAGAGAGCCCCGCTTATGCCCTGCCGCCCGTTCCATCGCGGCCAGCCGGGGCCGGAAGGCGGGCGCTTCCCCAAACCAGCGCCACAGCCGTCCCCCAGGCGCCGCCGACTCCAGCGCCGGAAGCGGGGCCGCCAGGCGGTAGGCGCGGTCGTTCTGCTCCTTCTCCACGCTCAGGCCGGGGAACAGCGTCCGCAGCCGGTCCACCACAAACGCGGC
>CAOJHG010000090.1 GCA_948435975.1 uncultured Oscillibacter sp.
GCTCCAGCAGCTCATTCAGCGTTTCTTCCACGCTCCCGCGAACCAGCTCCTTAAGCTGACCCTTGATTACTTCTTCATTTAGCTGTACAATCTTCTCGGACATGGTTTGCCGTCTCCTCTTTGAATGGTGTGTCGCTGCTTCATTCTACCAGAGGGCTGCAAACCTTGTCTTTTTTATTTGCGCAACTTATTGTACCTTATCGTTCCTCGCTTTGATCTCTATTAAAACAGGTAAAATTCGACAAGGTTTCGAGGAGAATCCAAAACTGCCGGCAGCATCTTCACTAAAAAGTCCCTTTTTCCCCGATTTCCACGGCAGTTTTCCTCGGTTTTCCCCGCCTCCTTAACGCTTTTACCAGGCCGGTCTCCTGTCTGATATGCAAAAAACAGATCGCTCTGCTTTTTTCGTATGACCCCTGAAAATCCATTGGATTCTCAGGGGCATTGTCTGTATAATGTTCTTATGAATACAAGGGGAGGCAGCGCCAGTGGAACAAATTGTAAAATTGTAAAGGTGTTGAAAAACCGTGCAAATACTTCACAGCCGATTCTTCCCGCTATGGCACCGTCCAAATCTATACCGCCACGGGGTCGGCCCCCTTTTTCAGGGAGGACGAATGTGTCATCTCCTACGTCCATTCCGGCTCCGGTTTTCTCCGCGCCAATCAGACTCTATATCCTCTGCGGCCGGGATGTCTATGCAGCCTCTACCAATTTCATGTATTTCGATTCGAAACCCCTCCGGAGGCGCCCTTGTCCCTGGAGGCCATCCCCTACCCGGAAATGGCCTACTTTAACACCGGCTACAAGGATTGCCGGCAGATCGAGCAGCTTCTGCATCTTTACCGGGAGGAGTCTCAGCTTACGGACGAAGACAGCCGGCTCATCCCCCTCTCCATTCAGGACCAGCTGCGGGCCTTGTACGGCACCGCCAAGCCTGTTCCTCCCCTTTATCCCACGCCCTTGTGCGGGCAAATGGTCGACACAGCCTCAAGGCTCTGACCGCAGCCTCCGTGGCAGAGTCCTTTCAGCTCTCCCCTCTCCAGCTGAACCGGGAACTGCGCCGGGTTTGTCTGGAAAGCTTTCGTGCCGTGCTTCGCCACACCCAGGTTTGCAACGCGTGCACCTGTCTGCTGCGCAGCAACGTCACGGGAACCATGATGGCGAAGTTCGCGGGATTCAAAAGCGAAAGCGCCCTCTACCGCGACTTTTTAAAGCTACGGTGCACCACGCCTCAGCAGTACCGGCAGAAAATACTCCAAAACGAGACCTCCATCCGCAATTTAATCATCGGCCAGCTCTCGGAAATTCAGGTCCATGTGATAGAGAATTTTCAATCTCCCATCACCTGTGATTCCTGAGCCCAGGAGCTGTTGCTGCCCAAAAGCGTCATCAACCGCCTGTTGAGCGAAAAGTACGGTCCTGACGTTACGTTCCACAAGTGTCTCAGACGCATACGGATACACTTCGCGGCGGGATTGCCGGCCGTCAGCGACCTGCCGGTGTGCGGCGTCGCCCTGGAGTCGGGGTTCAACTTCGTACACACCTTTATCCGTCTCTTTAAAGCGGAGTACGGCGAAACTTCGTCCCAGTACCGGGGCCGAAACAAAACGGACTGCACATGACGCGAGAAAGCGGCACCATCTACAATCACAGCACACTAAGTCGGAATTGGGTCCATCAAAGTCTGCTCCCCGGCAACGTTCAGATGCGCCGCCAGGTGGTTCGCAGCACTTTAGGCTATTACTACCAGGAGGGCTGCCAGTTCCTTTTGGCGGAACAAGGAAGCGGAAGCCTTCTGGTAAACGGCAGCACCTATCCCATGGGGCCCGGCGGCTGCGTCCTTTTGTTCGCCCACCATTTCTACAGCGTCAAATCTGATCCGGCGGACCCGCTGGCACTGCTGTTCTGTCCCTTTTCCTACAGTACCTACGCCTTTTTAACCACGGTCTCGCAATTTGACTTTCTCTCCATGAAAGGCCCCGCCCCCGGTGCTTGCGTGCTTTCCGCCCCAGGGGCTGGCGCACATTCAGCGGATCGTCACATCCCTGTCCAAGCCGGGCGTCAGCACCGGTGAGAAAAACATTCCCCTTCTTCTGGAGTGGCTTGCCCGGCTTCACCGGCAGATTATCCTTGACGGGGTCCCTTTGTGTCGTTGACCAAGCGCAAAAGCGCTCCCGGCATCCCAATAAGACGGGATGCCGGGAGTGTTTGATTTTTTCAGCTTGCCGGATGTTTTGCAATTTCCCTCAAAGGGTCCGAAGAAACGCCTCCATACGGTCCAGTCCTCTCTTCAAATCCTCGTCGGAGTAGCAATAGCTCAGGCGCATATACCCCTCTGTGCCGAAGTACACGCCGGGGATCACGCCTACCAAGCCCTCCCGCAGCATCCGCTCGCAGAAGGTCACGGAATCCATGCCGAACTTCCGAATATCAATAAACATGTAGAAGGCCCCCTCCGGCTCCTGTACCTCCAGGCCCATGTCCGTCAGCCGTCGGTAGACATAATCCCGCCGCCTGCGGAACAGCTCCACCACCGGGGCGGTATCATAGGCCAGGGCGGCGGCGCAGGCAGGCTGGACAAAGGCCGGGGCGGACACCACGGAATACTGATGGAAAATCTGCATCCGGTCCCGAATGGGAGCGTCGGCCAGACAGTAGCCCAGCCGCCAGCCGGTCATGGCGTAGGGCTTGGAAAAGCTCTGAATCACGATGATCCGGTCCCGCATGTCCTGAAACTCCGCGAAGCTGTGATAGCTGTCCGTGTAGATCAGCGTCCGGTACACGTCGTCGCAGAGGACGAAGATGGGCTTGTCCTTCAAGACGTCGTGAATCGCGTTCAGGGTCTCCTGGGTGTAAATACAGCCGGTGGGATTGTTGGGCGAGGTGAGGACGATGGCCTTGGTTCTGGTCGTCACTGCGGCTTGCAGCGCCTGGGAATCGATTTGGAAGCGGTTCCCCTCCGTAGGCAAGTTCACCGGCACACCCCGGCACAGCTTGGTAATGGACTCATAGAGGCTGAAGGCCGGCGTGGGAATGATGACCTCGTCCCCGGGGTTCAGAATCGTGGAAAGCGCGATGAACAGGCTTTCCGTAGCGCCGATGGTCAGGATGATCTCCTCCGGGGAATAGCGCAGGCCATGGGCCTCCTCTTCAAATTTTGAAATCGCCTCCAGCAAATAGGGATAACCGTTGCCGGGGGGATAGTGGGTATCGTTGGTGTCCAGAGCCGCCTTGGCGACCTCCTTCACCGCCTCCGGGGTGTTCTGATCCGGCTCGCCGATGGTCAGGGCGCAGGCGCCGGGGGTATTCCGGACGAGGACCGTAAAGCGGCGGATGCCGGAGAGCTCCACGCCCAGCACGGCGTCGTTCAAAGTCAAATCCATAGGGTTCACACTCCTTGTCTGATGTACGGGCCCAATGCCGGGCTTGTCTGCGAACTCCGGTCCATTTCATCGGAGGCCGGAACCGAAAAGCGGCAGACGCGGGGTTCACGGGCCTGTCTCCACGCCTTTCAAGGCAGACGGAATGGGGAGTTGGGAAATTCTCCGCCCTCGGAAACCCCCAACGCCTCCTCTTCCTCAGCGAACGGCCTCAGCGCTGGCTCGGATACCAGCTGTCCTGGAAGATCAAATCATCCACGTCGCCGCCGGCGGTTTTTCGCATATCCATGGCCTCCTTTTGACAGTTCGGCTCTGTTTCAGCGCTTCAACCGCGCGCCGCTGCCCAGAAGGGGTTTCTCCCCCCTCCCGGCGGCTTCCAACAGGCCTATTTGAACAGTCTATGCGGCGACGCTGAAAAAGTTTCCCGCCGGCGGCCAAAAAGTTTCCTTTGGAAAAGCCGCCGGAGCGTCCGGAGGGCTCAGAGGCTCAGGCGGTAGATGTTCACAATGTCCTCCACACTGAGAGGGACAAAGGTGCGGTCAAAGTTGGCGGTCCGGGCCTTCCGGGCCATCTCCTCAAAGTGCTTTGGTCCAATGCCCACCTCGCCCAGCGTGGCCGGGAGGCCGATGGAGCTGAAAAACGCCCGGGTCTTTTCAATGGCGGCCTCCGCCAGCTCCCGCTGGGGCAGAGACCGGTCCAATCCCCAGACCTCCACGCCATAGCGGGCGAAGCGGTGCTCGGTCCGTTCGCTGAGGACATACCGCATCCAGTTGGGCGTGAGGATAGCCAGGCCCACGCCGTGGGTGACGTCGTAAAAAGCGGACAGCTCGTGCTCCATCCGGTGAACGCTCCAGCCCACCGGCTTGCCCATATTCAAAAAACCGTTGATGGCCCAGGAGGCGCACCACATGAGGTTCGCCCGAGCCTCGTAGCTGTCGGGAGTCTTCAACGCCTGGGCGCCGTAGCGGACGCAGGCCCGGAGGATGGCCTCCGCCAGGCTGTCGGCCAGATAGGAGGTCTCCACTGGGCTAAAATAGTTTTCGAAGGTGTGGGACATAATGTCCGCCGTCCCTGCGGCGGTCTGAAACGCGGGAAGCGAATAGGTGTAGGTGGGGTCCAGAATGGACACGGCGGGATAGCAGCATGGCGCGGAGAAGGACTCCTTCTCGCAGGTCTCCGGATTGCTCATCACGGCGATGCTGTCCATCTCAGACCCGGTGGCGGCCATGGTCAGCACGGTGAAGAGGGGCAGCGCCTGTTCCGGCACGGCCTTCTTGGCGGAGAAATCCCAGGGGTCTCCGTCATAGAGGGCTCCCGCGGCAACGCACTTGGCGCAGTCAATGACGCTGCCGCCTCCCAGGGCCAGCACGCCGTCCAGCTTTTCCTCCCGGCAGAGGCGGATTCCCTCCCGGGCAGTGGCAATCCGGGGGTTGGGCTCCACGCCGGGAAGGTCTACCCAGGCAATGCTGTGCGCCTGGAGCTGCCGGATCGCGGCGTCATAGACGCCGTTGCGCCTTACGCTGCCGCCGCCGTAAAGCACCAGCACCCGGTGAGCCCGGGCGGCGATCTCCCCGCCCAGCTTTTCAATCTGCCCCTTGCCGAAGTGGATAACGGTGGGGATGTCAAAGGTAAAATTCTGCATGGTCAATTCCTCCCTTTTCGCTGGAGCTCAGGAGCACTTTGAAATTTCGGTCTCCGAGGCGGAGACGCTCCTGATTGTGAAATGAAACGGCTTTTGAGGATTCACTTTTCCGATGCTCAGCCGTACAGCCGCTTGACCGCCGCCTTGGCCTCGTGGAGAATCCTGTCCGCGTCCAGGGTCAAGAATTCACCGTTTTCATAGAGAATCCGGCCGTCCACCATGGTCATCACCACGTCGGCCCCCTGGGCGGTGTAAACCGCCAGGGCCATGGGATCCAGGTTGGGATACAGATGGGGCTTCGTCATATCCAGGGCAATGATATCCGCCTTCTTTCCCACCTCCAAAGCGCCGGTGTCCTCCCGGCCCTGGAGCTTGGCCCCGTTCCGGGTGGCCATGGTCAAAAGCTGGGCGGGCTTGAGGATGGTGGGGTCCCGATGGTATCCGTTGTGGAGTACCGCCGCCAGATGCAGCTCCTCCATCAGATTCAGATTGTTGTTGCTGGCAGCGCCGTCGGTTCCCAGCGTCACGTTCAGCCCCAGGTCCAGCATCCGCTGAATGGGGGCGAAGCCGCTGCCCAGTTTCATATTGCTGGTGGGGTTGTGAATCACGCTGACTCCCTTCTCCAGCAGTAGCGCCATATCCTCCTCCGTCACAAAGACACAGTGGGCGGCGGCGGTAGGAGAGTCGAAGGTCCCCAGGTCATAGAACCACCGCGCGGGCGTTTTTCCGTACTTCTCAACGCACTCGTCATGCTCTTTTTTCGTCTCGGAAATGTGGACCTGCATCCGGCCTCCCAGCTCCTTACAGGCGGCGCTGTAGGGACGGACGATGTGCTCAAAGCAGGTGTACTCGGCGTGAATGGCGAAGTCGATCCGGACCCGGCCCTCCGCCGCGCCGTGGTAATCCCGGAAAAGCTGAAGGGACTCTTTGACCCGGAAGTTCTCCTCGTAGGTCTCCTCCTTGTTGAAGCATTGCACCGGGCGGCTGAGGTTCGCCTTGATGCCGCAGGCAATGGCGTTCTCTGCGGCGGTATGGGGCTCGAAGTACATATCGGAATAACTGGTGGTGCCGGTGGCGATCATCTCCAGCAGGGCCAGGTTGTTCCCGGCCTGGATATCCTCCGCCGTAAGGCGGTCCTCAATGGGCATCATCTTCTCAAAGAGCCACTCCTGAAGAGGCAAATCGCTGCCAACGCCCCGGAGAAGCACCATGGGACTGTGCCCGTGGCAATTGATGAGGCCCGGAAGCAGGAGGCGTCCGGACAGATCCTTCTCCCGGTCATAGACCTCCTGGGGCCTTTCAGTACCGATGTAATCAATCGTGTCACCGTCAATGCCCAAGAAGGCGTCTTCCAGGAAGCGGAAGCCCTGTTCCTGAGCAACCAGGATGCCGCAGTGTTGCAACAGCTTTTTCAAAATATAGAAAAAACTCCCCTTTCAAAATAACGACTGCAATCTTCTCCAGATACGCTATAAAAGTCCCTGTAGGTTCTCCCCGCCGTCTCTCAAAGGGAATCGACACTTTTGAGACGCCCGCAGGGGGATGGCATGAACGCAAAACTCCTCCGGAACGCCTCTGCGGCGGGAGAATTTTATTATTTTATCATAGCCCCGTTTTCGTGTCAATCGAAGGGAAACAAAGGGGATTGCCCTATCGCGCATTTTAAAAGGGGACCATCGTGTAGGGGCCGCCGCCCTCGGCGGCCTGCCGGCACAAGAATTGGTCCTCACAACGGGCCGCCCAAGGGGCCGGCCCCTACAAAATAAAATCTTAAAATAGGACACTCCCGAAACGAAGTCTCTTTTCAGATTTAAGGGAATTGCGTCTTAACAAAATAAGTAATCCGATTATCGTTAAAACAAGTAGAATTCATAATCTCACATCTCTCTTCCATAGCTAGAGCAGTTCCCAGAAATAATGAGAAAAAAGGAGACGAGGACAGAGGTCGCAGAGCAGGACGAAGGACGCAGCTATGCAGCCTCCGGACCGCCGAACTTTTCTCAATATTTTTGGGAACTGCTCTAAATCCATTATAGCACACAGCTATTATGGCTTCAACCTGGCTTTGTAGAAACTGCCAAAGTGATACCTCGGCAACACTTTTTCAAAAGAGACGAAACGGACCTACGGCTCTTCGAAGAAGGACTCCCCCTCCGTTCGCTTCGCTCCGCGCTCAAAGCCGGAGCGTATCGCCCCGGTGGGACAGGCCGTTTTGCACGCTCCGCAGCGAATACACTCCGGACTGTTGATGTCCTTCGTAACCTCCACCGCCATCGGGCAAACGCGCTCGCAGGCTTTGCAGTCAATGCACTTCCTGGCGTCCAGACGCATTTGGAAAAAGCTGAAGCGATTAAACCAGGCGTAGAACGCCCCCAAGGGGCACAGATACCGGCAGAACGGGCGGTGAATTCCCATGGACGCCGCCACGATCACCGCCAGCACCAGGGCCTTCCAGCTGAACAGCGCCCCGGCCAGCTTCCGAAGGGCCGGGTCCGCAATCATCAGGGGAATTCCGCCGCCCAGTGTCCCGGCGGGGC
>CAOJHG010000091.1 GCA_948435975.1 uncultured Oscillibacter sp.
GGGGCGCCAAAGGTCAGAGTGGGCTTGCCGCTGGTGGCGTTGAGGCCCAGACCAATTACGGAGGGAGTGCTGGCAGCAATCTGGCCGCTTACATTGGGAGCAACACCAGTCTTCTTTTCCAAATCGGTAATCTTGCTATCCAGCGCAGTATCGGTCAGAATGGCGTCAGCATAGTCCTTCTTTTCTGTGTCATTCAAATTCTTGGTAGCGTCTACAACTGCGATGACTTTCTGCTCATCAGTTTTTTCAGGGTCGTCGAGAGCGCCAGTAACCGTGTCCACAGTGGCATTATCGCTGGGAGTGGTGGAGCCGCCGCCAACGGTGTATTCAATAGAGGCATATACCGACGGGTCAGAAGCAAGAGAAACCGTCAGCTTGACATCGTGGGTGATGGTGGAAGGCAGAGTATAGCTAAAGGTAAAATTGTCAGATGTATCGTCGGTGACATTCATATCCACATCAAATACGTTATCAGTATCCGCCTCACTGACAGTCAGCTTGAAAACAGGTTGGGCAGGGCCGACGTAGGTCCAGGTCAAGGTCTTGCCGTCATACTTGAGATTGGTGATTCCGTCGGTGGGGTCAGTAGTGCTGCCACCTTCGGGCTTGACATAATCCAGAACTGCCTCGGGCACAATCTTGTTGAATGCACCTGTATCAACTGCGTAATCAGCATCAGCGGGAGCGGTTACATACTGCAAAGTAATCTCTGCGCCATACTTGCCGCTGTCCAGGGTTCCCATGTCAATGATAGCGGTGCCGTTGTCAGTCTCAAAAACCAAATCACCGGTCAATCCAGAGACAGCGGTGTTGTCCTGCGTCAACTGCACTGTGCCTTTGATGAGGTCAGCCAGAGAAGGCTCAGTTGTAGCAGTCTTATCAGCATCCTTCGGCTTCACAGCCAGACCGCTAACAGACACGATTACCTTTGTGGTCTTGGTGGTGTTGTCGTCAGCAACTCCCTGGTCCACCTTAGCTGCCGCGTTGGTAACATCAACAGTATAGACAGGCTTATCGCTGGGAGTAGGAGTTCCGCCCTCTTCAACTTTAGTGAAGGTGCCAGAACCAGAGGCGCTTGTGGCAGAAAGCACACCTTTGTAAGTTGTGACAGTAGCAGGATCACTACCATCATCAGGAATATCCTTCGTCGGATTGTCCAGCAGAGTGAAAGTAACAGTAGCAGCAAGGGCACCGCTACCGCCATCCGCTAAGGTCACATTCTCAAAAGTAGCATACGTTTCAGTGGCAGCAACCGTTTTGGCGCTACCAACAGCAGTGCCGTCAATAGTAAGGGCTACACTGATTTCTTTAACAAAGTCAATAATAGCAAGCCCTTCTACAGCGTCAGTAGGCAGAGCAAGGGCGGCCCAACTAACCTTAACAGAAGCGGTATTCTTTCCGCCCTCCTGAAGCTGCTCAACCGTTGCAGTAGTTGGCGCGGTAATTTTCACTTCTACCGGGTCGGCAGCAAAGACCGAGACCGGCAGCAGGGACAGGGCCATGACGAGGGCCAGCACGACGGCCATGATTTTGCGATTAGTCCGCATGTGTTTTCCTCTCCTTTTTTATTCGGGCAGTACCCGTATTTCTCCCGGAGGGACCGAAGTCTAGCCTCTCCCGTCCACCCGGCAGAAATAATAAGCGCGGCTGGGGGTACCCCCAGCTCCCCTCCCCACAGTTCCTGCGGGGAGGGACCGAAAGACCCCTGACCACATTTATTATTTCACTGACTATTCTATCTCGACTGCCAGGAAATTGCAAGGGTATTTTTTGAAAAGTTCCCATGATTTCCTGATATTTTCTCCGCGAAAAAAGAGACGCCTAAAAAAGCGCCTCCTGATGGGGCAGAACGTCCTCCCCGATACGTCTGAGCTGTCTGGCGTTTTCCTCGGCCAGCCGGTGCTCAACGGCCATTTTCTGGAGGATATCCCGCATAGCCGAATCCAAGGGACTGCCCTCCCGGTAGTCGGCGGGGAAGATGAAGTCCACCCGTCCCCGGCTGAGCAGCTCCTCCACCCCGGCCCGGTTCCCGTCCTGGTACACGGCGATGGCCTGGCCGCCGTAAGCCCGCATCATCTTCATGCACGGCACGTCGGAGAGGCCGTCCCCAATATAGATCATGCTGGTGAAGGGGACGCGCTTCCCGTCGTCGGGCATGGAGTCGTTGAGCGTCTTGTCGTCGGACACGTCCAGCACGCCCTTGTTGATGCGGTAAACGAATTGGGTCTTTGCGGTGAAATTGACCGCCAGCTTCGGCCACAAGGGCTGTCCGCCGGGGCCGTAGTAAAATTCGCTGGCGTAGATTTCCCGGAAGGCGGCGCTGATGGAGGAACCCTCGATGATTTCCCGCAGGCCGGAGGAAATCACATAATGCTCCACCTCCACGCCCTGAGACTGTCCAAAGGCGTTGACGCGGCTGAACCAGGACTCCACGCCGGGGAAGAGCTGGATATCTCTGCCCTTCTCGACAAGGCTCTGGCGGGTGAAGGGTCCGCGCCTCTGGGCCTCCTGGAGCATGATGTACATATAGGCCAGGACGCCGTCCATGCGGTTCTGCCGTCCAAAGCGGTTGGCCTCCTCCCAGAACTCCGCCGGGGTCATGCCAAGGCTGGGGATAAAGGCATAGTTCTGCATATCGGTGGTGCAGAGGGTCTTGTCGAAGTCGTAGAGGATGGCGGTGATTGGGCGCATAGGGTCTCCTTCTTTCCTGCGGTCAGCCGGTTTCGCCGCTGTAGTTCCGTCCGAATTTCAGGTCCACCAGGTTGATGCGCCGGGTGGCCTGCAGGTCCGTTCCGTCCGCCGGAGCGGGAGGCTGGGCGGGTACGGGCGGGGGAACGGTTTCTTCCGCGGTTATTGGGGGAACCTCCTCCACGGGGGGCGGCTCTTCCGCTGGGGCTGGGGGCTGCGGCGGCTCGGGTACGGGCGTGGAGGCGGCAACGGCGTTTCGAACGGTCTCCTCGATTTCAGCGGCAACGGCGTCGGGGGCGGCGGCCTCTTCCACGGGGATATCAGGAAGCTGCTCCAGGAAGGCCAGCTCCCGGGTGCAGAGTTCCCGGCTGGCGGTGATGAACTGCCGGAGCTCCTGCCGTCCCTGCCGGACCCGTTCATCACAGGCGGCGGCTTCCCGGCGGTAGACCTCCAGGCGTTCCCGGGCGGTGGTCTCCGCCTGGGCAAGAATTTCGTCCCGCTTGCCCTCCGCCTCCTGTACGATGGTGTCGGCCATGCGCTGGGCTGTCAGGAGGGTGGCCCGCATGGAATCCTCGGTGGCCCGGTACTCTTCCACCTTCTCCACCAGGATTTTGAGCTTGGCCTTGAGGGTGGCGTTTTCCTGGTAAAGCGCGGTGTAGTCGGCGGTGACCTCGTCCAGAAACTCATCGACCATCGCCATATTATAGCCGCCCATCACCGCTTTGGTGAAGGACCGGCCGGAAACGTCCTGAGGTGTCAGCATATCCCTATGTCCTTTCTAAGATGATCCCGCCGCCCGGCCAGTCCGCACGCCGGGGATGTTTGTGTCTGCGGCCCTCAGAAGTACAAGCCGTTGTTCTCCAGCTCGTCGATGAGGTCGCCCTCGATGTCCACGTGATAGGGCGTGATGATGTAGGTGTGGGCAGCGACCTTTTTGATTTTGCCCTCCCCCGCATAGGCCACGCCGGAGAGGAAGTCGATCAGCCGCCGGGCCACGTCCTTATTGGTGGTCTCCAGGTTGAGTACAACGGTGCGCTTGTCCTTCAACTGGTCGGCAATCTCCGAGGCGTTGTCAAACCGTTCCGGCTTCACCAGGATGACCTTGAGCTGCGTGGTGGCGTGGATGTTGACCACTTTGCTTCTCCGGTCGTCCAGACGGGGGCTGACGCTGCGCCGGTCCTCGAAGGGGTCTCTCCGGGGCTCTTCCACAAAGTCGTCAATCGGGTCGTCCTCGTCGTCATAAGGATGGGTCAGCTTCTTAATCTCGTCAAAAATACTCATGTTACCTCCTGCCGCGCCGGCTGTGCATAATTCCGGCTGCCGAAGATCGCGGTCCCCACCCGGACCATGTTGGCCCCGGCGCGGATGGCGTCTTCAAAATCGCCGCTCATCCCCATGGATAAGTATTGAAACTCATTATGGAACATTTTTGCATTAATGTCAATAAAAAGTCTCCGAACCTTTTCAAAATAAGCAAGATTGGCTTCCCGGTCCGCGTCCGCCGGGGGAATGGTCATCAGGCCCAGCACCCGGATATGGGGTTTTTCCAAGGCCGCTTCCGCTCCCTGAAAGAGCGCCGGAGGAAGGAATCCGCTCTTTTTCTCCTCCCCGCCGATGTTGACCTCCAAAAGAATATCCTGGACCAGCTCCAGCTTTGCGGCGGCCTTGTCGATCTCGTCCAGCAGCTCCAGGGAACCCGCGGACTGAATCAGGACCGCCCTGCCCACCACCTGCTTGACCTTGTTCCGTTGGAGGTGTCCGATAAAATGGAGGGGCGCACCGTCATAGGCGTTTTCGGCCAGCTTCGCGGTCATCTCCTGGACCCGGTTCTCTCCCAGCGCGTCGATCCCGGCGGCAATGGCGGCGCGGCAGGCGGCAGCGTCGTTCATTTTGCTGGCCCCCACCAGGGTGATTTCCGACGAAGCCCGTCCCGCTTCCCGGGCGGCGGCCGCGATGCGCTCCCGGACAGCGGCGATATTTTCAGCGATTGGCATCTTGTCCACTCCTTTTATCTTGAAATTCCTTTGTTTCTGAGGCTTTACTGCAAAACCTTGCGGTCATACAAGCCCTTGGCGGAAACCACGATCTCTTCACCTGCCCGGACCAACAGACGGTAATCCGTGCCTGCGGGGGACTGGACCAGAACATACTTCTCCCCGCTGTAGAGGACCTCCACCGCCTTCAAGCGGGCTTCCCGGCCTACCACGCAGTAGAGCCCGGCGGCGGCCTCCGTCTCCAGCTTCCCGTCCTCGCCCAGCACCGCCTTTTCCGCCCGCAGCGCCGCCTTCGGGACCCGGATGCCCTCAGCGGTGTCGTAAATGATCTGGGCCCGCTGCTGGCGGAGAAGGGTCAGCTCCCGCAGGAAGGTGTTCCCCTGGAAGACCGCTACGACCTGGTTTCCCTCCTGAGGACCGGCGAAGGCCAAGGTTACGGGCAGGTCACGGTCTACACCCTTGGCAAAACGGAGGACCAGGCTCCCCCTCATCTCGGACTGCCTCTGCATTAAAAGGGCGTAATCCTCCACCTGCATCACAGCGGCGTAATACCACGCGTTCCCCAGGACCAGCTTGCCTACGCGGGATACCGGCGCCTCGCTGCTCCGCAGGGCCGTCAGCCGGGAGGGCGTCATCTCCTCCAGGCTCTCCGGCGTCAATATGGACTCAAAGCCGTCGGTCTCCGCAGAATACAGCCCCGCAACAGGCGCCGTGACCCGCCGGACCGCTCCCGCCGTCTGCGCCTGGAGACCCTCAATCTGAAATTCCAGGTCCTGGATGCGCAGGGGCAGGTCGTCTCCAGTGTCGCCGTAATCCCGCTTTATGACCAGGGCCCGCAGCTCTGAGGAGACGTCTTCCGCCTCTGAGAGCCTGTCCGAAGTCAGATGGCGCCGGTAGTCCAAAATCCGCTGGGTGATTTGCTCGTCCAGCTTTGACTCTGTGCTCTTAGAGAGGGATTGGGCGTATTGGAGCTGCTCTAACCGTATCTCCAAAGCGTCCACCTGCATTTGACGGTCCAATGAGGCCTGATCCTCGTAAACCGCCGCCACTGTGCCTCCGGCGCTGACCCGCTCCCCTTCCGCCCGCTGGATGCGCAGCAGCCCGCCGGGGTCGTTTTCCAAAACCTGCTCCTGCCGCACCACATAGCCCGAAAGGTCCAGCGCCACCTCTATCTGATAAGGGTAGGCTATGGTGGTGGAAAGGGGGTCGTTGATGTAGCTCAGCGCCTGAAAGATAAAGTAGGCCATTACGCCCAGGGCCAGAGCCGCCGCAACCAGCTTCGTCCCGATTCCATTTTGATTCTTCTTGTTCATTGTCTCTCTTTTCCGCTATGTATCCCGCAGTACCGCCGCTGTGCTTTAGCCTGTTACGCCTCCGTGTCCAGTTCTACTGACCGGATGGGGGCGATGGTGGAGATGGCGTGCTTATAAATCACCTGCTGCCGCCCGTCGCTGTCCAGGATGACCACGAAGGCGTCAAACCCGGTGATTACGCCCCGCATCTGGAAGCCGTTCATCAGGAACATGGTGACGGGCACCCGGTCCCGCTTTGCCCGAAGGAGAAAGAGGTCCTGTAAATTCGCTTTGTTCTGCATATCGTCCGCTCCTTTTTCTGTCCTGCCGCCGGATGAGACCAGCAGCGTCTGTTTATTTGCCGGACGATGCAGCCAGTGGTCCTGTTCCTTATTCGGGGGACCAGCCTCCGCCTTCAGGGAAGCGATTTCCGCCCCTAAAGCGGCCAGCCTGCCTTTTCTCGTCCGCCAAGACTAGGATACCCCCACAGCGGACAAGATTCCCGTCGAAACCTGGAAGGCATGGGCAAAATCCCGTTCCTTTTCCCAAAATATCCAGTGAATGTCCGGGTTCCGCCGCAGCCAGGTCAGTTGACGCTTGGCATATTGGCAGGAACGGAGCTTGATCTCCTCCAGGGCCTCCGCCGTCGTGGACCGTCCCTCCAGTACGCCAAGGAACTCCTTATAGCCGATGGCCTGGAGGGCGGTGGCGCCGCTTGGAAGTCCCTGCGACATAAGGGCCCGGACCTCATCCAGAAGGCCCTCCTCCGCCATACGGTCCACCCGCCGGCCAATCAAAGCCCGCATGTCCGCCCGGTCCGCGAATTGCAGGCCGATCCACACCGCGCTGTACCGGGGCGGCAGGGCTTGGGTCTCCCGGTTGTGGGCGGAAATGGTCTTCCCTGTTTCCAGGTAGACCTCCAGCGCCCGCAGGATGCGCTTCTCGTCCGAGGGGTGCAGACGGTCCGCCGCCTCCGGGTCCGCCTGGCGCAGCTCATCCAGAAGGACGGCAGCGCCTTCCCTTTTCAGGCGCTCCTGAAGGGTCTTCCGCACTTCTCCTCCAGCGCTTCCAGGGGCGAAGGTCCGGCCTTTTACCACTGCATCCAGCCAAAGCCCGGTCCCTCCCACCAGGACCGGCAGGCGGCCCCGGGCAAGGATATCGTCGATAATGGGCACGGCGGTTTCCACATACCGGGCCGCAGACCACTGTTCCGCTGGGTCCGCCACAGCGACCATGTGGTGGGGAACGCCGTCCATCTCCCTTTCTGTGGGCGCGGCAGTCCCAATGGTCATGCCCCGGTAAATCTGCATGGAGTCCACAGATACGACTTCGCCGTTGTACCGCTTTGCCAGAAGGACGCCCAGCGTGGTCTTGCCGCAGGCGGTGGGACCCACGACGCATACAACCTCCGGCGGCATCTTACAGAACTTCCGCGCCCAGCAGCCTGGCCCGTTCCAGGGCGGGGGCCATCAGCGCGTCTGCCTGGCCCGGGAGCACATCCAGCCCGCCGGCAAACACGTAGTCAAACCGGGGAATGCCGAACATTTCCGACACCTGCTTCCAGTAGAGGACGCCCAGG
>CAOJHG010000092.1 GCA_948435975.1 uncultured Oscillibacter sp.
CAATGCGGTATGCCTGAATGACCATATCCAGCGCTTCCTGCCCATTCTCCACGTAGACCTGAAGCCACCCAGAGTCCCGCTGAGAAATGGAATCCCGCTGGTCCCCAAAGATATTCCAGGGCGCGGCCAGGGTCCGGTTGGCGTTCATCATCACAATGGGGAACCGGCTCCCGCTGACATAATGAAGCATCTCGCACATATAGGCCAGCCCCTGGGAGGAAGTCGCCGTAAAGGTCCTGGCCCCCGCCAGAGAGGCCCCCATCGCGCTGGCCATGGCGCTGTGTTCGCTCTCCATGTGCATATATTGACACTTCATGGTTCCATCCGCCACGAACTCAGACAGCTTTTCCACCACGATGGTCTGAGGCGTAATCGGGTAAGCCGGCACCACATCCGGACGGCACAGGCGCACCGCGTAGGCCACCGCCTCATCTCCATTCAGAAACATTTTCACCTGCTTCCCGCTCATGCGTCCTCACCCTCCTTTACCATCGTGATTGCCTTCCGCGGGCACTCATGGGCGCACACGCCGCAGCCCTTGCAGAAGTTCATATCAATGGAAATATCCCGGTCAATGACGCCGTCCGGGCAGAGGGTCCAGCAGATCATGCACTTCACGCACTTGGCATGGTCCACCACCGGCCTCACCGTCCGCCAGCCCGCGTTTCCTTCCACCAGAATCCCGGCGGCAGCGCATGGGCCCAACGGCATCTCCGCAGCGCTGGCCGGCCTCCGGAAGCTGTGATTGATCTGAGGCTTGCTCATATCCGCACCTCCCCCACTTCTTTGCACACACGCTCAATAATCTGCAAATTCTTCTTCACGACGCGGCCCGGCAGCAGCTCTTCACAGGCCTGCTCCATAGCCGCCTTGTCCGCGATCCCTGTGTACAGCGCCGCCACAGCCATCATCGCCGTGTTTGAAATCTTGGCCTTCAAAATCTCCAGGGAAATGCTGTCCGCGTCGAATGTGACCACCCTTCCACCAGTCAAGCCAAGCTGCTCCGGAGTCCGGGTACTGTTGACGAACACCGTCCCGCCCTCCTTGAGTCCGCTCATCACGTCTTGGGTCTCCAGCAGAGTCTGGTCGATAACTACAGCATGATCGTACTCATAGATTTGGCTGTGGTCCCGGATAGGCCTGCTGTCGATGCGGGTAAAGCCAAAGACCGGCGCTCCCCGGCGTTCCGGGCCAAAAGAGGGGAAAGCCTGGACAAAGCTCCCCGTGTGCTTCACCGCCGCCAGCGCCATTAACCGGCAGGCTGTGAAACCGCCCTGGCCTCCTCGGGCGTACCATTTAATTTGTATCATTTCGTCCCCTCCAGACAATTGTATACAATCCAACAAAATTGTATGCAGTTATTATATCGAACCTGTCAAATCATTTCAACACTTTTCTCTTGTTCCGGAAAATATTTGTATGAATCAACGAAAGCACCCCTCTTTTTTTCACATCAATCCTCAGGAAGCAGCGCCGCTTGCTCTTGATTTTCACAAAAAAACATGTATGATAGTCTTTATCAAGCAAAAATGAGGTCTGATATGAGCAATAACACACGTAAGGTTTTAAGCCGGGAGGTCTACGATAAGATCAAGGCTATGATTTTCTCCCGGGAACTGGCCCAGGGCGACCGTATCCCGGAGGAAAAAATGGCCGAGTTCGTAGGCGGCAGCCGCACCCCCGTCCGGTAGGCACTGCGCATCCTGTCGGCGGAGGGTCTGGTGGAGGTGGCGCCCCGGCACTGTGCCAGCGTCCGGGTGTACGACGAGCAGGCGGTGGAGGAAGTAGGCACGGTCCGGCTCTCTCAGGATATTCTTGCCGCCCGGCTGGCCATTCAATATGGGACGAATCAGGATTTTCTCGATATGCGCCCCCTGGTGGAGCACTGCGAGGCGTGCGCCAGACAGGGGGACATCCAGGGCTTTATCCAGGCGGACGACAGCTTTCACACCCGCATCGTGGAGCTGAGCCGGAACCGGGTCCTGATTGACAACCAAAAGCGTTTATACCAGATCATCCGTCTGATTCAGGTCTCCCACTATTCCAATGTTGAGAAGAGTCTCCAGCAGGTCCGGCACCACCGGGAGATCCTGGACGGCCTCCTGACAAGGGATCATGCCCGTACCTGCAACGCTGTCTGCGACCACCTCCAGGACTACTATCACATCAATGCCGCTATTGCCAACTCCTTCCGGGTCCTCTACAGCCACAGCGTCCATTTATAGCCTGTCCATCCAGCGAGACGCTCTCAGGAGCCAGCCCGCTAATCAATAGAAATGGAGTGAACGTCATGTTTAAGGATCTTGTAAAGACCAACCGCAGCTACCGGGGCTTTGATGAAAGCCGCACCATCTCCAAGGACGAACTGCTGGAGCTGGTGGACCTGGCCCGCTGCACCCCTTCCGGCGCCAACAACCAACCCCTCAAATACCGCCCTGTCTTTCAGCATGACGAGGTAGAGGCGGTCGTAGCCAACACGAAATGGGCCGCCCTTCTCAAAGATATGGTCCTCCCGCGCCAGGGCAAGCACCCCACCGCCTTCCTCGTCATCTGCGTAGATACGTCTATCTGCGCCAATCCCGCCAACTGCCAGACAGACGTAGGCATCGCAGCGCAGACCATGCTCCTGGGCGCGGTGGAAAAGGGACTGGGCGGCTGTATGATTGCCAATTTCAAGAAGGACGCGATGGCGGAGCTTCTCCACCTGCCGGAAGGCCTGGTCCCTACTCTAGTTGTGGCCCTGGGCAAGCCAGATGAAAAGGTGGTTCTGGTAGACGCGGAGGACAGCATCAAATACTACCGCGACGGGCAGGACATCCATTATGTTCCCAAACGGACCCTGGCTGATTTGATTATCGAATAATTCGCAAACAAAAAACAGGCCGTCCCCTGTCCCCCACATGGAGGGATAGAGGACGGCCTGCTGTTACTGCCGCCGCAGGCAGAATCAGAACACGTCGTAAACTGTCTCGTAGTCCGCGCCCTTTTCTGTGTACACGGTAAAACCATCGTAAATCAGCTCGCCGTCTTCGCCGTTCTCCACCAGACAGCTTGGAGCGTAATCGGCGGAAAGGGGGCGGCCAATCGCGGCATACAGCTCGCTGACCGGACGGCCTACCAGTCCCTCAGCAACCGCTTTCGGGTCGGCGGCGGGAGTGAGAGCGGGTTCAGAAGCAGGGGCGGGTTCCTCCCCCTGCGCCTTTTCTTCGGCAGCGGGCGTCACGCTGGGGGCCGGGGCGGGCGCTTCTGTCTGGGACTCAGCGTCAGAAACATCTGCCTGATGTGCGGGGGGTGTGGTTTCCACAGGCTCTACATTGTTCTCAGTGGGCAATTCTGCGGGCGCAGGCGCTGTTTCCGCAGGCTCCCCCTCATTCTCTTCCGGCGCGGGGGCTGTTTCCTGACTATTTTCCTTTTCGCTACTGTCCTCTGGTACCTGCGTATCCTGAGGCGGCGTCTGGACTCCTCCGCCTGCGTCTACAGGTGCGCTCTGTCCTCCGCCGCAGGCACACAGCGCACATATCAGCGCCAGCGCCGCCATAAATGCAATCAGCTTCTTCATTCCATCTTCTCCTTTATCTTTATTCAGCCGTTATGGCCGTACATAACGCCAATTGTTGTCAGCATCCAGGAACTTGTACAGGTCCACATCTGTGCGCCCTTTCCGCAGATAGGACATCTCTAATTCTGCGTCAAATATGTAATACACACCGTCAAATTCGATCTCCACCCACGAATGCGGGCTGGCGTTCCGTCCCACCAAACCGCTGTAAATCACCGCGTCATAGCCGGCCCAGCGGGCCAGATACCAGAAAACAGAGGCATAGCAGTAACAATTTCCCCGCCCGGTCTCCAGGAGCAGCAGCGCGTCCGCCTCCATGAAATCCGACGCACCCATAGCATAGGTGGGGCGCTTGCGGTATTTGAAATCCTTGGTATCCCGGACGAAGAGGTACAGCGCCCGCAGCATCTCCTCCCGTGTCATGCCTTCGCTGGTCTCCGACAGAACGATGTCCCGCAGCCGGCGGTCCAGTTCCGCGTTTCCGGAGGTGAACCGTCCCGCCGCGTTCAGGGGCAGACCTCCCACCTGGGTATTGCGGAGAATATCGCCCTTGGTTTCGGAGTACCAGTACAGCCATCCGTTCACCACATGGAAGCCTTCGGCGGGAGTATCCGTCCTGGCTGTGTGGCTGGTCCAACGCTCCTGTCCGCCGCTGCCGTCCCAGTCATGGGCAACGGAGGCCTCCAAAACATCCGCGTAAAACCAGCTATCCGGCGGAACATCCAGGTAAAAGGCGGGGTGGACAGCACTGATATAGTCTTGGTCTCCGCTTCTTCCTAAAGCACGGTTCAGCAGTACCGCCGCCTGGGCGCGGGTGATGGCGTCATCGGGGTGAAAGAGGCCGTCGCCGCTTCCCTGGACCCACCCCGCCGCACGGGCAGAGAGGATGTAAGGCGCATCTGGAGAATCTGCGGGGACATCGGGAAACAGCCTGGCGCCGGTCTCCAAGGGGAAGAAGCTGGCCACACAGCGTACAAACTCCCCCCGGGTGATTTCCTCCCCGGACTGGAACAGCTCCTCTCCGGCCCTCATCACACCCAGAGAACCCATTGCCCGGACTGCCTCCGCATACCAAGCGCCCTCTGGAACATCTTCATATGTTACCGTCAGTTCCGGCGTCTCCGGAAGAAGGCGGAACAGCATCTGCGCCGCCTCCGCCCGCGTGACGTTCCGCCAGGGGTTGAAATTAGGAAACGCACCGCCGCTGCCATAAAGGTATGGGATGTGCCGGTCCGTTACCAGCGTCATGCCGCAGGGCGTTTCAGGTCCTTCCTCCTGGCCTTCGGGTTCAGACGTCTCCTCCGTTTCCTGCTCCTCCGGCTCCTCCGTTTGAACAGCCGAAACCGGCACGGACAGGGACAACAAAAGTACCATCCCCAGAAAAAGCGATATCCAGCGTGTCTTCATATCTCTCCTCCTGTTCTCCGCTTCCATTCTATGCGTGTCTCAGTCCAGTCGTTCCGCCGCATAGAAACCCTCGCCGCCAACGGTATAAAGCACGATTTCCTGCCTGTTCAGCGCCGCCTCCGGAACGTACAGCCCAAAGCCGCCGTCCTCCAGACGAAACGCCTCATAGCATTCGCCCGCCGCCGTCTGGAGGAACACCGGGGTCCCCGCGTCTGGCACGGCAGACAGCGTTCCCGTCACCAGTACATAACCCGGCAGGCTGTCCGCGTCCTTCTTCATCGGAATGTCTGCGGCACTGTTCTCCCAAAGCGTCATTGTTGGACGGCTCAGGGGCGCGGGCATCAGAGGCACGTTCTGGATGAGGCTGCGGATGTTTCTCTCCACCAGCTCTACGACCACTTTACCGGCCTTCCGTTCCCCAATCAGGTCCAGACGGTAGGCGGCGGCGCGGGAAAACAGAGCCGCGTCAAAGCTGTCCGCCATATAGGGATACAGCAGGTTCCCGAAGGAGTCCCGGAACATCAGCAGAGAGCCTCCCCCTTGTCCATGGGTCATGATGGTAAGATTTTCCGCCGAACGGATAGGCGCGTCATACTGGAAATTCAGCGTGCCGCCATAGGTCCAATCGGTGTCCATTCCGTCTCCGGCGGGATAGAGCATATCGTAGAGATCGCCCTTGTGGATCTGCTCTGGCCGGAAGGTGTTGTCGAAGTAGCGGGAGTCCCGGCCCGTGTTCAGCGCGTCGTTCAGTGCATCTGCCGCCAGTGCCGCCCCCTTGCTGTTCCAGTGGGAGTCCGTCTGGAAGTACAGCGTCTCCGGCTGACCGCGGAACAGGGCGAACATATCCAGGTAATCCACCCCTTCCCGCTCCAGGGCCTCCGCCAGACGGTCTGCGTTGGAGCGCACGTCGTCCCTGGGCAGGTCCGGCATATGCTCCGGATAGAGGGAATTCTTATTGGGCGCCACGGTGAAGAGGAACTGCGCTCCCTGACTCCCGCAATACTCGTTCATCAGCGCCAGATTCCGGGCGGCGGAGTCGATCTCATATTCCGTCATGGGGTCCGTGCCGGTGTAGTCTGCCAAGGTGTCCCCGAAGTAGAGCCAATGATACTCCCCCAGCACCACGTTTTCCGCGATAGAGCTGTGAAGCAGATTCGCATTCAGGGCAGACCACGCGGTAATCATCTTCTGCCGAAGGAAATAGTTATCCTCCAGGTAGCCGGTCATTTGCGTAAGGTAGTTTGTATTCAGATTCCCCGCCTGGTCCCGGAGAGAAGGAGCGGCGGCCAAAGTCTCATTGCCTCCCGCTTCCCCCCCCCGGACAGGCAGGAGCATCCCCAGTGAAGGAATCATACAAATCAGAAGAATCACCGCCGTGAAGAGAACACAGCTAAGTTTTTTACCCATAGCGCCACCTCAAAACTGAGCATAGATGAAGGGCTGGAACCCGCTCCCCGCCGCAGAGAGCAGGCAGAGCACGAACAGTCCCGCCGCAGCCGCATAGGACAACGGAACCGCCCACACCGCGCAGGAAGGGGAAAACCGCTCCCGCAGCCAGGGCCACACTGGAAGGCTCCCCGCCACGCCCGCTCCCATGGCGCACCAGGCTGCGGGGCTGATACGGGCCAGGGCCAGGCCGGAAACTGTGGTGGTCCCTCCAGTGAACATGGCACGGAACAGTGTCACGGCCTCGCCAATGGAAGCCGCCCGGAACATCACAAAGCCCAGGCAGACCACCAGCAGCGTATAGATATGGCCCAAAAGTCTTCCCGGCAGGGTGCTCTCCAGCTTTTTTATGGGGACAAAGCTCTCCAGGGCGGAGAACAAACCGTGCCACGCACCCCACAGCACAAAGGTCCAACTGGCTCCGTGCCACAGTCCGCAGAGGAGGAACACGACAGCCTTGTTGACGCCCTTCCGCACAACGCCCCGCCTTCCGCCGCCCAGGGGAATATATAAGTAATCCCGGAACCAGGAGGACAGGGAGATATGCCACCGCCGCCAAAACTCGGTAATGGAACCGGCAATATAAGGATATTGAAAATTCTCCGGGGTATCGAAGCCCAGCATGGACGCCAGGCCAATGGACATATCGCTATAGCCGGAGAAATCGAAATAAATCTGAATCGTGTAAGCCGCTGCCCCCAGCCACGCCAGACGGAAATCCAGCCCATCCCCCATGCCAAAGGCGCTGTTGGCAATCAGTGCGGCGGCCTCGGAAACCAGCGCCTTTTTCGCATAGCCCACGATGAACCGCCGGAGGCCCTTCGCGGTCCGCTCCGCGTTCAGGGGCCGTTCCTTCAGGCGGGCGGAGAAGGCGTCAAAGCGGGTAATGGGTCCAGAGGTGATTTGGGGAAAGAAGGAGATATACAGCAGCACATCGGAGAAGCGTTTCGCGGCGGCGTTCTCATCCCGATAAACGTCGATGGCGTAAGACATGGCCTTGAAGGTGAAGAAGGAAATGCCTACCGGAAGCACCAGCGCCGTTTCCGGAAGCTGAAGGCCCAGAAGCTCATTCAGCGTACCGGTGAAGAAATTCCAATAT
>CAOJHG010000093.1 GCA_948435975.1 uncultured Oscillibacter sp.
GCAGGACCGTTTTAGGAGGCCATTGGGGTTCGTCCGACTGACGGGGCCCAGGCGGCGCCAAAATCGAAAGGAGATCTTTTTCGCTTATGACTGGATCTATGTACGCTTCCATTGCGGGTCTGAAGGCCCACATGCTGAAGCTGAATGTCATCGGCAACAACGTGGCGAACCTGAACACCGCTGGATACAAGAGCAAGCGGACGATTTTCAAGGATTCTATTTACACCATGTATGCCAGCGGCTCTAACGGCACCAACACCGTGGCCGGCAAGAACCCCTCCCAGATCGGCTATGGTACGCTGATCAGCACGATTGATATCAACATGTCCACCGGCAGCTATAACCCCGGCAACTCTACCGACTGTATGCTGGACGGCGACGGCTTCTTCATGGTGGGACAGAAGGACGTGGCCGGTACGATTGACGCACGGAACCCCGACAGCTTCAAGAGCCTGACCCTGACCCGCGTGGGTGATTTCAGCTTCAAGGCCGACGGCTATCTGTCTGACGGCAAGGAAAACGCGGTTTACGGCTTTATGTGCGTGGGCCTGGCTCCGGATGAAGATGGCGCGATGCAGCCCATTATCAGCGACCAGTTGGTGCCCATCCGCCTGCCTCAGATGGAGCTGGTGTCGGTGAATACGGGTACAGAGGATAACCCGGTCTGGGAGACGCAGCGGGTCATTCGCTGGCCTGTCGTGGCTACCAGCGGCGATGGCGCCGGCGGCGCGGGTGGTGCCGGCGGTACTACAGACACTGACGACGGCGTTGTTACCGGCGTTGATCTTTTGGGCGATGATGTGAACAGCGTCGCTATGAAGAACTACAGCGAATACCTGGAGGACAGGAGCCAGAACAACAACAATAATAACGGCGGCGGGAATAACGGCGGCGGGGATGACACGGAGGAAAAGCGCGAGCTGGGCTTTGTCACCCTGGAGGGCATCAACATCAGTTCCACCGGAAAGATTACCGGCACCGTGAAGGAGACCAAGGAGGTCATTACGGTGGGCTACATCGCTGTGGGCAACGTGACCAACCCCAACGGCCTGAGCCACGACGGCGGACACTACTACAACTGCGGCGACGGCGCGGGCGACCTGACCATCACCACCCTGGGCAACGTGGGCGAGGACCTGCAAACCGTGGGTGGCGGACACCTGGAGTTTGTCAACGGCAGTCTGGTGGATATGGGAGACGACGCCAACCCCGGCGGAGATGATCAGACGCTGGCGGATATCCTGAGCATCAAGGCCGCCATCGGAAGCGCTGGTAAGACGATCCTGATGGGCGCCTTCCTGGAGGGTTCCAACGCGGACCTTGCCACAGAGATTTCCGAATTGATTACCACTCAGCGCGGCTACCAGGCCAATACCCGCATCGTCACCGTGACCGACTCCATGCTGGAAGAGCTGGTCAACATGAAGCGGTAAGCCACAGCGCCTAATTTAGAAACGTTCGAACCCGCCGGGGTGTGAAAATCTGCATCCCGGCGGGGCAAGAAAGGCGGTCTATTTATGATTATGCTGACAAAGCGGAATCACGAGAAGTTCCTGGTAAACCACCTGCAAATTGAGCATATCGAGTGCATCCCTGAGAGTAAGATCACCATGATGAACCACGACTATTACCTCGTCCGGGAGAGCGTGGAGGATATTATCAATAAAATTGCGATCTACAACGCCAAGGTCCAAGATATTCACCGGGAGATTTCCATAACGGACAAGCGTTGATGAAATAGATAGAATTTTCGCAGGACGGGTACCGACGCCCGCCGGAGGAGTGAGATTTTTTCATGAATATCAATTATATCGTCGGCATTATCGGCGCGTTGGGCGTGTTCTTGTTCGGCTGTATCACCAACATCACGATTTTCCCGGAGTTTGCTTTCACTGTTACGCCTGGGAATCTGGTCAACTTCTTCGACGCGGCCTCCATCCTGATTACCATCGGGTGTACGCTGTTCATCGTATGCGCCAGCTTCCCGGGGTCGATGCTGAAAGCCATGCCTAAGCATTTCAAGATTATCCTGAACAACAAGATGTTCGATCCCACAAGCTACATCGACCAACTGGTGGAGCTGGCCCAGATCGCCCGGAAAAACGGCCTTCTGTCCATGGAAGAAAAGGCCAACGAGCAGACTGACCCATTCTTCAAACAGGCGATTATGCTCATTGTGGACGCCAACGACCAGGATAAGGTCCGGGGCATCCTGGAGAACGACATCGACTGCATGAGCGCCCGGCACGACGCGGCGGCGGCAATGTATGACAAAGCCTCCAGCGTGGCTCCGGCGTTCGGCATGGTGGGCACCCTGGTGGGCCTGATCAACATGCTGAAGTCCATGGACCTGGAAGGCGGCGCAGGCGACCTGGGCGGCAGCATGGGTACCGCTCTGATTACCACGCTGTACGGCTGTATCCTGGCCCACATGGTTTTCGGCCCCGTGGCGCAGTTGCTGCGGAACCGGGACGCGGAAGAAATCCTCTGCAAGCAGATCATCGTAGAGGGCGTTATGGCCATCCAAGCAGGCGAGAACCCCAAGTCCCTGCGGGAGCGCTTGCTGACCTATATGGCCCAGAAGCAGCGTGAATTAAGCGGCGAAGAGAAAACGGCAGCTTAAAGAAAGGAGGCGGAGGGCATGGCTTTGAAGAAAAAAAGCAGCGGAGGCGGCGGCGCGAACTGGATGGATACATACGGCGACATGGTGACGCTGCTGCTGTGCTTCTTCGTGCTGTTGTACTCCATGTCCACGATTGACACAGAGAAATGGCAGGCCCTGGTTATGAGCTTCAACCCGCTGGCGGCCCAGACCCCGACAGAAACGCCCGAGGGCGGACAGGGACCCAGCGCCGACGAGGATGAGGGCGGCGTTCAGCCCATCACCCAGGAGGAGGTGGATGCGGAGATCGAGGAGCTCTATGAGGCCCTTCAGAACTACGTGGAAAGCCAAGTCTCCCAGAGCAACATCAGCGTAGAGAAAAAAGGCGGAAAGGTCTACATCACTTTCGGCCAGACGGTGTTCTTCAATGGAGAGAGCTCCACACTGCGTCCGGAAGCGGGGCCGGTGCTGGACGATGTGGGCGCGATGCTGTATGACGCGGCGGACGCCATCGCTGATATCCGCGTACAGGGCCACACGGCGCGAATTCATGAGAATGGCAACAATATCCGGAACGACCGGACGCTGGCCAGTATGCGTGCAACGAATGTGGTGATTTATCTACAGGAGAACAGCGGCCTCCATCCCAGCCAGTTGATCGCGGAGGGTATCGGCGAGTGGCAGCCCCGCGGCGACAACAACACGACGGACGGGCGCGCTATGAACCGGCGAGTAGAGATGATCGTCAGCGGTTTGAACGTGGAAGAGATGCTGGCGGACAGCGGTCAGGAGTTCTATACGACAACGGTGGGCTCTTGAAGGCTGAAGAAGGAAGAAAAATCCGGCATTTTAAGTGGAACAGGTAGGGGGACCTCATGGCAGATGTATTATCACAAGCTCAAATCGATGCTTTGCTGAACGCGGTCCGAAGCGGTGACAAGGATCTGGAGAATACGGAGCAGGAGCAGGAAAAGAAATACCAGAAGTATGATTTCACCAGCCCCCGAAAGTTCAACCGGGACCGGATCAAGATGCTGAATGGTATTTTTGACAGTTATGCCCGGCTGGTAGGCTCCCGGCTGAACGCACGGCTTCGCTCCAACTATGAGATCACTGTGGAGAGCGTCGAAGAGCAGCGGTATTATGAGTTTTCCAACGCACTGTCTGAGGGCGACGTATTGGCCTTGGCAAGTGTGCATTTTAAAGAAAAAGAGGAAGAGGAACCAGTGATGTTTTACCTCGCCACTGGAGCGGCCCTGAGTATGATGGACCGGATGATGGGCGGCGAGGGAGCGGACGGGGGAGACATTCCTTCGGATTACACCTACACATCCCTAGAGCTCCGGCTGTATGAGGATCTGGTACAGGACATCGTGGCAATGATGGACGCCAGTTGGGAGAATTACATCCCGATCCATTTTGAGTACAGCCGCACGGACGTGAATCCCACGCTGAGCCAGCTCCTGGGTTTGGATGAGACGGTCATCATCGTGGACTTGAAGCTGGAAGTGAATCATCAGTCGGGCCGCATGAGCGTGTGCCTGCCAGGTGAGATGTTGCTGAGAGTCTTCGGAGAAATCAGCCGGGAAAGTCCCATGCGGAAGGTGGCGGCAGAGGACAAATCGGAGGAGATTTTCGAAAGCCTGCGGGATTCCAGCCTCCAGATTGTGGCGGAATTGGGAAGTACGCAGCTTTCCCTCAGCGACATCTACCATCTGAATGTGGGAGATGTGATCGACATGGGATATTCCAAGGAATCCCCGATCTATTTGGATATTGGCGGTTATCACTGGTTCACTGGCAGAATGGGTACCCACAAGAAAAATATGGCTGTTAAAATAGATGAGGTCTGTTATCAGCTTGAGCAAAGGAGCGAATAGACGGAATGGAGAAAGAATTATTTAGCCCGATGGAGTTGGACGCCCTCGGGGAAATGATGAATATCAGCCTTGGCTCCTCTGCCACTGCGGTGTCGAATCTGCTGGATCACCGGGTCGATATTACGACGCCTACAGTCTCAGTGGTCCAGGTGGAGACGTTCAGCATCGGCAACCTGGAACCGGCGATGGGTGTGGAGATCAAGTACGTAGAAGGTCTGAATGGGAGCAACATCATGCTGCTCAAGCGGAGCGACATTCGGGCCATCGTAGACATCCTCATGGGCATGGAGACGCCGGACGAGGAGTTTGAACTGAACGAGCTGACCATCAGCGCTGTGTGCGAGGTCATGAACCAGATGATGGGCTCTGCGGCCACAGCGATGAGCGACTTCCTGGGCTTCCAGGTGGACATCTCGACGCCCCAGCCCTTTGAACTGGGGGACCTGACAGAGTTCAAGCTGACCCATCTGCCCTTGGACGCGGAGATTGTGGTAGTGGTCCAGTTCTCCCTGAAGATTGAGGGCGCGGTGGAGAGCGAGTTCATGAATGTCATGAGCATCGAGCTGGCCAGGGAGCTGCTGAAGAAGCTGGGCCTGGATGGAGAGGACAGCTATGAGGAGCCTCCCGCACCCGCACCCGCGCCCGCTCCTGCACCTGCCCCCGCTCCCACGCCTGAGCCCGCTGGCGGAAGCAGCCGGACAATGAGCCAGGAGGAGATCGAGCGGATGCTGGCAGGCGGCGGCGCAGGAGCCAGCGAACCGGCACCGGAACCTGCACCGTCCAGCGGGAGCAGCCGGACGATGAGTCAGGAGGAGATTGAAAAGATGTTGGCAGGCGGTATGGGGGCCAGCGAGTCCGAACCGGCAGGGGACCGGAAGATGAGCCAGGAGGAGATCGAGAAGATGCTGGCAGGGGGCACAGGCGGAGAGCAGCCTCAGCAGCAGGCGCCTGTTCCGCCTCCCGCGGCACAACCCCAGATGCCTCCTTATGGAATGCCGCCGGCTCCCGCAGCAGATGGAAGCGCTCCAGCGTATCCCGGCTACCCGGGCTATCCGCCGATGTATTATCCGCCGTATCCATATCCGCCTCAGCAGCCCGTTCCTCCCGCTCCCGCGAAGCCGGACCCCAAGGTAATCAACACCCAGCCTGCGCCGCTGTCGGAAATGGACGGCATCGCATCCCTGGGCAAAGAACAGGCGGAGAACCTGGACCTCATCATGGAAGTGCCTCTTCAGGTAACAGTGGAGATTGGCCGGACCGAACGGAAGGTGCAGGATATCCTGGAGTTCTCCAAGGGCTCCCTGGTGGTGCTGGATAAACTGGCAGGCGACGAAGTGGATCTGTTCGTCAACGGCAAGTGCATCGCACGGGGCGACGTGGTGGTTATTGACGATAATTTCGGCGTCCGGATTACGGAGATCGTGCAAAAACCCGGTATCGAAATTTCCGCTAAGAAAAAATGAGTCCTGTTGTGCCAGGGTGGTCCAGGTTGTGCAGGACAGGCGGAAAAAAGCCTTTTCTTGTGTGGAATAGTACCTTCAAATACAGTAAATTATAAGATTGAAAAGGATGGATAGGATTTATGGCTAAGAAGATTTTGCTGGTCGATGACGCCGCCTTTATGCGGAAGATGATCAAGGATACCCTGAGTAAGAATGGGTATACGGAGCTGTTTGAGGCTGTGGACGGCGCGGACGCTGTGGAGAAGTTCAGTGAGATCGGCCCCGATCTGGTTATCATGGATATCACTATGCCCAATATGGACGGTCTGGAGGCGCTGAAGGCCATCCGGGCGAAGGACGGAAACGCCAGCGTGGTCATGTGCTCCGCCATGGGACAGGAGAGCATGGTTATGGACGCGGTGCGTTCCGGCGCGAAGGATTTTATCGTGAAGCCCTTTAAGCCCGACCGGGTGCTGAAGACTGTGAGCACCATTTTGGGCAATCCCTGATAGAATGCTGGAGGCTACGTCTGCGGTGTCACTTTTGGGAATGGCGGCCAGCATCGTCCTGGTCCTGGGCGCGGCCTACTGGTTTACCCGCTATGTGGTGGGACAGGGAAGCGGCGCACTGGGTCCCTTGAGTGGAAGCGCTGGGATTAAGGTCCATGGACAACTGGTCTTGGGAAGAGACCAGAAGCTGCTGCTGACCCAGGTGGGGGAACGCTGGTTCCTTCTGGGCGTGACGGCCGCGGGGATCTCCATGCTGGCAGAATTTACAGCGGAAGAAGCCGCCTCCTGGCAGAGCGGACCGGAGGCACCGGAAGCAAGTCCCAGTTTCCGGGAGGCGGTGAAGCAGATTATGGAACAAAAGAGACGGAGGTGAACCGGAAGTGCCGGACGGAATCATACCAGAAGGGCTTATCAATATCAATGGGGACAGCGTGCAGGTGCTGGAGATCCTTTTCCTGACCACCTTTATCACGCTCCTGCCCTTCCTAGTGGTGATGATGACGTCCTTCACCCGGTTTATCATCTCCCTCTCCTTCCTGCGCACAGCTATGGGCACGCAGCAGACGCCGCCCAACATGGTATTGGTGGGCCTGGCGCTGTTTCTGACGTTTTTTACCATGTCGCCCACCATCAGCCGGATACAGACGGAAGCCTATGAGCCCTATTTGGAGGAGGAAATCTCACAGGAGGAATTTTTTCAGCGGGCAGTGGTCCCATTAAAGGACTTCATGCTTCGGAACATGAAAGCGAGCACCCTGGAGATGTACTGCGATCTGGCCCGCGTGGAGACGCCGGAGACCGGCGACGAGGACGCGGCCATGGAGCTGCCTCTGCGGGTTATTGTCCCGGCTTTTGCCACCTGTGAGCTCCAAAAAGCATTCAACATCGGCCTGCTGCTGTATATCCCCTTCCTGCTGATTGACGTGATCGTGTCCTGTACCTTGATGTCCATGGGCATGATTATGCTGCCGCCGTCAATGATCTCCGCACCCTTCAAGCTGCTGCTCTTCGTGACCCTCAACGGCTGGGAGCTGCTGTTCTCCACGCTGGTGCAGGGCTTCCAATAGCGG
>CAOJHG010000094.1 GCA_948435975.1 uncultured Oscillibacter sp.
ATTCAGGCTCAAGAATGGCGGCGCATACTGAGAAGAACTGAAAAGCCTGCATAGGACAGCAGAAACAATCCCCCTGACTGGATAAAGGTCAGGGGGATTGCTTTTTGAATATAGGATGGCGCCGCTGTTAAGCCACGGCGGAGAAGGGACGGCGTTCTGCGTCCTGCTTGGCGGCAGACGCTGCCTGCTGGGCCTGCTGGATGGAATCCTGATTGTCGGCTACAGTGGTGGTGCGGGTGGTGCCGCCGGAGACGTAAGCCTTTCCGCATTCCGGACATATGGCGGTGTGGATCGTCACATTCTGGCTGACTACTTTCCGGTCCTCCCGTTCCGCCTTGGCCTGTTCCCGGACCACGTGCTCCATCTCATGCCCACGGACAGCGGATGCGGCCTGCTCCGGGGCGATGTTGGTAGGCGTCTGGAAGGATACGCCCATGTCGTCGGACTCATCTTGGTACTTGCGCTGCTTGCAGGTCTGGCACTCGCCCTCTTCCATAGCTGCCTGAGCGCCCTCCGCACCAAGATTTTCTTCAATGGGGACATCCCCGCCCTCCTGTGCCGCCGGGGTTACAGCCTTTTGTGCCAGAGGACTCATGCCCTCCTGTGCGGCAGGATTCACAGCCTGCTGCGGGCTGAGGTCTGCGGGGTCCACATACTGAATGCGCATCCGGACAGACATTTCTGCCGGGTCCGCGCCTTCACGAATGGGAAGCCCCAGCTTGGCGCTGCTCTGTTCACCGGCGCTCAGGGCGGGTACAGACCCTACCGGCTGTACAGGCGTTTCAAGAGAGGGCGTCCGCTGGGCAGTCCATACGCCGCCAGCGGCCTTCTGCGTAGAGCCAGCCTGCTGGGGGGCGGCTTTTTGGGCGTCCTGCACACCGGAAACTGCCTGCCGCTGAGCCCCGGTATTATAGTAATAAGGCGTGCGGGTATACATGCTGAAACCGGAAACTCCGTTAATCATAACAATCACCTCGTTCAACGCTTTGATGCTTCTATTATACCAAACTCTGCGGAAATGGCAAGCGCTTCCATCGTTTTTTCAGGCTTTTTTCACCCGCAGTCCATGACACACAAGCCTGCCCCGCCTTTGACGATAAAGCCGGGACCCTCGATGGAGCCTCCAGCGGGGATACTGCCGTTATAATCTTTAGAAGATATACGGAGTGTATTGCCGCTCGTGGTGTAATTACCATTCCAGCAATCCTGGAGGGTAAAGGGGCCATTAAAAGAAATAGAAATTTCCCACTGCTTGCAGGGCTCCGCATCCTTGTTTTGAACTGTCACGGCGTAGTGATAGAAGCATTCCCCGTTGGACTGCCACTGATTCAGAACCACCGCTGACGAGTTCCCAGTGGAGGGCGCGGAGACTGCTGGCCTGGCGGAAGCGCTGGGGTGCGTCCCGGCCTCCCGCTGGCGGGTCAGTGTGCGGTAGAGCCACTTTCCAGAGACGCTCAAGTCCTCCTGCTGGAAACCGGAGGTCTTTGCGCAGCCGCTTTGGAGAAGGGCGGAGGATTCCGCCTTGTTGGACAGATTCCAGGCCAGATAGCTGACGCCATAAAGATCCAGCGTTTGAATCCACTGGTCCGCCTGCGCTTCATTGACCGCGCCGTTTCCGCTTGCGCCGCAGATGCCGAACTCGGAGACAAAGATGGGAAGACCCTTCTCAATGGCGGCGGTCATGGTACTGCGAAGGGCATCGGTGTGGGTGGCGGCATAGAAGTGGAGGGTATACATGATGTTCTGATAGGCGGTGATAGGATCTGCGGCGGCCTGGTCCACGAACTGAGACCAGTTGGGCGTTCCAACCAGGATAACAGCGTTTTCATCATTGGCCCGTATCACGCCGGTGACAGCTTCTGCATAGGACTTGATGGACTGCCAGTTAACACCGCCATTAGGTTCGTTACAGATTTCATAGAGGACGTTGGGACAGCCTGCATACTGGGCGGACATCTCCGCAAAAAATGCCTTGGCCTCATCCAGATGGCGGTTGGGGTCGCCGTCAGAGAGGATATGCCAGTCAATGATAACATACAGGTCCTGGGAAACCGCGCAGGCAACCCCCTTGTGAATCAGGGACTTGAGGGCGTTTTGGTCCCCGCCGGAGCAGTAGCCGCCGTATTCTTCCGTGTACACAGCCAGACGGACAGCATTGACATGCCACTCTTCCCGAAGCTGATGGAAGCAGTCCTCGTTTATGTATTCTGGATACCAGGCGATGCCGTGTGTGCTGACGCCGCGAAGCTGGACCGGATTCCCCGCCTGGTCTGTCAAATGGGTCCCCTTTACGCTGAGCGCCCCAGAAACCGAAGGCACGGCCATACTGGGAGCACTGGCGGCTTTGACAGGAACTGGAGAAGCCTTGCTTTTCTGCACAGCGGCGGCGTTCACGATTCCTGGAACTCCAACAGCGCTGAGTAAGGTGAAAAGTGCCAGAATCAGGGCCGGAAGCACCGCTTTCCGATTCATATGGGTCCTCCTCCTTTCGCAGATGAAAGCGCTGATGATGCAATAACAGTTTAGCATGGATTCACCGAAAAGGAAAGAGGGAAAAATATTGTCAGCGCCGCATTGGGAAGCTCTGGGGAAATCTTTACAAAAGGGTGACAGTTCCGCGATATCTCTTGTTTTCACCGCAGAAATCCGGTAAAATGCAAGGAGTGAAAAATGGGACAGGCCAGAAAGGACTATTGAGTTGAGCAATTGGAAACGATGGGCGGCGGCTCTGCTGGCTCCGCTGCTACTGTCCTCTGCTGTACAGGCGGCAGGATTGAGAAAAGCGAACCCTTATATGTTTTTGGAACGCTTCAAGCTGCCCGTGACGAGGCGCGTAGAGGAGAGATTGGAAAAGGAAGCGCCGGAAGAGCTGGCGGAGTCAGAGGAACTGGAGTGGAGCCTCCTCCTGGTGAACGCCTGGTGTCCTCTGCCGGAGGATTATTCCTTTGAGATGCAGGCGCTGCCGAATGGGATGAAGGTGGACGCCCGGATTTATGAGGACGTTATGGCGATGCTGGAGGATTGTCAGGAAGCGGGCTTGTCTCCGATGGTGTGCTCCGCGTACCGCAGCCGGGCGACGCAGAAGCGGCTGTATAATAATAAAGTGGCCCGTCTGCGAAGTGCCGGATATGGATTAGAGACGGCGAAGATGGAGGCGGCGCGCTGGGTGGCCTTACCAGGGACCAGTGAGCATCACACCGGCTTGGCGCTGGATATCGTGTCGTCGTCCTACACGGCCCTGACCCGGCGGCAGGAAAAAACGGCGGAACAGCAGTGGCTGATGGAGCATTGCTGGGAGTATGGGTTTATCCTGCGCTATCCCGAGGAGAAGGGGGACATCACCGGCATTTACTATGAACCCTGGCACTACCGCTATGTAGGCCGGGAGGCGGCTTTGGAAATACGGGACAGCGGTTTGTGCTTTGAGGAATATTTGGCGGCGGAGCTCATGGGAATTACTGAAGATACGCCGGCGCTTTAATACATATTGGATATTTTATATAGACATATACAAAAAGTATCGAAAAATTGACAGACAGGAAGACAGGCGGAGTTTACGGCCTGCCTCCCGAACAGGAGACGCTTATGGATGCCTACATTGCCGCCTTGGATCAGGGTACCACCAGCTCGCGGGCCATCCTCTTCAATCAGGCAGGGGAAATTCGGGCCAGAGTGCAGTATCCCTTCCGGCAAATCTATCCACAGCCCGGATGGGTGGAGCATGACCCTATGGAGATCTGGAGCTCAGAAAAGCGGGCGCTGTCGGAAGCAGTAGACGCCGCCCATATTGACCCTAAGCAGATCGCCGCCCTGGGCATTACCAACCAGCGGGAGACGGCTGTTTTGTGGGAGCGCGGAACGGGGAAACCCATCTGTAATGCCATCGTCTGGCAGTGCCGCCGGACTGCATCCATCTGCGACAGTCTGAAGGCCGCTGGGATGGAATCGTCCGTCACAGAAAAAACCGGCCTGCTGATTGACGCGTATTTCTCCGGCACGAAATTTCAGTGGCTGTTGGACAACGTTCCCGGCGCCCGGCGGCGTGCGGAACGGGGAGAGCTCTGCGCGGGTACAGTGGATAGCTGGCTGATTTGGAACCTCACCGGCGGAAAGGTTCATGTAACGGACTACTCCAACGCCTCACGCACCATGCTTTTCAATATTGAATCGCTGCAATGGGACCAGGACCTCTGCGCCGCTCTGAACGTGCCGGTGTCCCTCCTTCCTGAACCCCGCCCCAACAGCGAGGTTTTCGGCAAGGTGGCAGAGAATATTCCCGGCTTGGAGGCCCTGGCGGGAATCCCTATCTGTGGAAGCGCCGGAGATCAGCCCGCCGCGCTCTTTGGCCAGGCCTGTTTTGCTGCGGGGCAGGCGAAGAATACCTATGGCACCGGATGCTTCACCCTGATGAACGTGGGAGAAACAGCGGTCCGGCCCGAGGAAGGGCTGCTGACCTCTGTGGGCTGGTCTGTAGGTGGGAAGACTGTCTACGCCATGGAAGGCAGCGTGTTCAATGCGGGAAGCGCGATTCAGTGGCTCCGGGACGAGCTGGGACTGATTTCCGCGGCGCCGGAGTGTGACCGTCTGGCGGAGAGCGTTCCTTCCTCTGGAGGCGTGTACGTGGTCCCGGCTTTCACAGGCTTGGGGGCCCCCTACTGGGACATGTACGCCCGGGGTACGATTGTGGGCCTGACCCGGGGGAGTACCCGCGCCCATATCGCCCGGGCCGTGCTGGACTCCATCGCCTTCCAGGTGGCGGACCTGGTGCGGGTGATGGGACGGACCTGCCCGCTGACGGTTTTGCGTGTGGATGGCGGCGCGTCGGTCAGCGATATCCTGATGCAGACCCAGGCGGACCTGCTGCGCCTGCCGGTGGACCGCCCTGCCCAGGTGGAGACCACAGCCTTTGGCGCGGCGGCGCTGGCGGGACTGGCCGCAGGCGTCTGGAGCGGTCTGGAGGAGCTGGAGAGCCTGCGCCGCAGTCAGTACGTCTTTCTCCCCCAGCGGGACGAGGAGGCCTGCGGGGAGGCGTACCGGCAGTGGCGGCGTGCGGTGGAGCGTGCCAGGAGCTGGATTGAAAACGAACTGTAAACATCCGGAAATTCGGTTGCGTTTCCTGGAAAAATGCGTTATACTAAACAAAACCGCCGGGAAGAGAACCGATGGATGTCAAGCCGCAGGGCTAAAATATGAAAGGGGATATACACATGGGATTTTCGATTGATGAACTGACCAGAAAGGCGAAGGACATGGCGAACATGGCCGTTGATAAGACGAAGGACGCCGCCGACCTGGTGAAAATCAACATGGCGATTGCCGGCGAACAGCGGGAGATCGAGAAGAACTACCGTATTATCGGCGAGTGGTTCGTGAACGAGTATGAGGGTGAGATTCCTGAAGCTGTGCGGGAAGGCGTGGACGCTGTGATGGCCTCCAGGGCGAGAATCGCGGAGCTGGAGGACAGCAAGCCTGTGAAGGAGGAGAGCGTGCCAGAGGAGGATGTGGAAGCGGCTCCTGCTGGAAAGAAGTGCCCCATTTGCGGCGCGGAATCCGACAGCAAGTTCTGCCCCCAGTGCGGCGCGCCCATGGGCGAGGAATAAGGCTGCATTCAACAGAAAGAGGGACCGCTGGATAAAATGGCGGTCCCTCTTTTTATGAGGTTTTGTTGGAAGAAATTGGGTAATTTGGATGGGCGGAGGGTCTAAGAGCGGCGGAAAGCATCCAGGTTTTCCCGGGTGACTTGGCAGTAGGGGAGCCAGACATAGTGCCCATCCACCAAGTTTACTGCATCCGCCGGGTCTTCACCAGCATAGAGGGCCAATGCCAGATTCAGCATTGCTTGGGCCTGACCCCGGTCGTCGTTGTGGACGGTACCATAGAGCTGCCCTGCGGCTACGGCTTCCATCGCCGGCGCCGTCGCGTCTACACCTGCAATCAGAGGCCAGTCCTCCAAGGGGCGGTCTGTTTCGCTGAGTGCGTCGATTGCGCCTAGGGCCATGTCGTCATTATTGGATAAGATGACCTCGATCTGGTCCCCGAATTCCTCCAGCCACCGGGCAATACGGGCAGAGGCTTGGGCGCGGTTCCAATTGGCGGTGTCCCGGGCCAGGCGTTCGACTTCGACTCCGCCGTCGGTGATGGCCGCGATGGCGTATTCCGTGCGAAGAAGAGAATCCTGGTGTCCGGGTTCGCCCTCCAGCATGACATATTGCAGCACGCCGTCTCCATTGCGGTCCCAGCGGCTGTGGTCCTCGTTCCAGGCATCCAGGACAAGCTGGCCTTGCAGGGCGCCGCTCTCCTGGGCGCTGGCGCCTACGTAGTAGGTCTGGCTCCAGCGCTGGATGTCCTCGTCCACTGGCTGACGGTTGAAGAAAATCAGGGGCACGTTTTCCGCCTCTGCTTTGTCCACCAGAACTGCCGCCGCCGTCCGGTCTACGATGTTGACACACAGCACGTCGCATCCCCGGGACAGGAAGCGGTCCACCTGGTCCATTTGAGTGGTCTGATTGCTGCGGCTGTCGGAAATCAGAAGGGTGATTTTCTGCCCGATGCGGCTCTCCTCGTCCTGGGCTAGCTGTTCAAGATGCTGCGCCAGGGCGGAAATAAAGGTATCATCCTGGGTGTAGAGGGCCACGCCGATGCGGAGGCTGTGATCTGGCCGTTCCCCTCCCCCGCAGGAGACCAGGAGCGTCAGGACCAAAAGCACAGGAAGCGATTTAAGAAGTGACCGGAAAGAGCAGCTTTTGGTTTTCGGGCGCATAAATATCCTCCCCTCGCACGATGGAAAAGGTCAGCGGCTCCAGGGCCTGGGGATGTCCCCGGACAGCCTGCACCGCCTGCTGAACCGCCAGGTATCCCGCCGCGTAATCACTCCAGGCAGCCACGGCGGTAATGGTCCCCCGCTCCAGACAGGAGGTAATCGCGGTGGTGCTCCCCACGCCGTAGAGGGCGAAGGTCTGGTCCTGGGCCTCCTTGACTTCAGCGGCCTGGCGGGTGGCCCCGGACTCAAAGGCCATCACCCAGCGGGTCCCGTTGTCCTCTGGAATGGCCTGAACCAGCTCTGTGGGGACCCCGGCGGCGTTCAGTGTTTCCAGGGCGGCCTTCAGCCGGGGCTGGACCTCTGCCGCCGCGCTGCCAGTGTCCAGAAGGAGGACCGTGCCGCTGTCCCAGTCCTCCAGAAGAGCACCAGCCAGGCGGCGGCCCAGAAGGAGGTTATCGGGGGCTACGGCGTCCGCACCCAGGAACACCAGCGGGCAGGCGGACCCGGCGCGGGCATGGGCGGCGGAAAGCCCGGCAGGATCGGCGGGCACGGCAATAAGAGCGTCTGCGCCGCCGTCCACCTCCCGGCGAAGGACTTCCTCCTGCTCTTTGGTGTCGTTTTGTACCGTGAGGGTCAGATAGCGCAGCTCGGCGCCAAGCTCGTCTGCGGCCTGCTCCATCCCTTGGCGGGCTACGTTCCAATTAGAGCTGTCGGTATCCCGGAGAAGGAC
>CAOJHG010000095.1 GCA_948435975.1 uncultured Oscillibacter sp.
GCCACCCCATGGACGCTTACCGGGACATTGTACGCAGACTGAACGTTCCCGCCATTGGTGCAGTTCTGGCGGATCTCGCGCAGGAAAGCGGACCCGCTCGTTTTGCCGACGGACAGTTTATCACCCTGGCCGGTGTGGTGACCTCCAGCAAGACCAAAACTACCAAGAACAACTCCCTGATGGCATATGTTGTAATCGAGGACGAAACTGGGGCAATCGAAATGCTGTGCTTCAGCAAGATGCTGGATATCTGCGGCTCCTACCTGCGGGAAAGTCAAGCTGTAATCGTCAAAGGAAAGCTGTCCGTTCGGGATGAAAAGGCGCCGCAGCTAATGTGTGATTCCGCATACCCTCTGGAGACGGCAGAAAGCGCCGCCCCAACGCCCCCTCCTCCAGCAAAGCAGGAAAAAATCTTGAACGGTCAGACGCTGTTCCTGAAATTTCCCAGTATGAATCATCCCTCTGTGCGGCATATGAAGCTGGTCTTTTCCATGTTCCCCGGTGAGACACAGGTGAAAATGGTCATGGCGGACACAAGAAAGGTATATGGCACCCATGTCCTGCTGCACGGCGCCCTGATCACGGAAGCCAAGGAGACGCTGGGTGAGGAAAACGTTGTTATAAAATAGTGCCTGATTTGCTTTCGTGTTCCTACAGAGTATAGCTCTATCAGCATACGGCAGGAATACAGGGTCAAATTTGGACAAAAGTAAAGAACCGGGCGGAAAAGCAAACTCCGTCCGGTTCTTTTCTATATGCCATACAAATTTTTTGTCAATCCCTTACAGCCACTCCCGCTCCAGCAGTTCATCCTTTTTAGCGCGGCCCATCAACTCGGGCACCGCGTCCCGGACCGGCTTTCCATGGTACAGGATTTCATAGGCACAGCGGCAGATAGGCATTTCAATCCCTTCCCGCTCTGCCAGTTGGTGGATGCTCTCGGCGGCATAGTACCCTTCCACTACGGCTCCCACTTCCTGCATGGCCTCCTGTGCGCTCTTTCCCTGCCCGATCAGGATGCCAGCCCGGTTGTTCCTGGAGTGCATAGAGGTACAGGTGACAATCAAATCCCCCATTCCCGCCAAACCGCCAAACGTCCGCCGCGTACCGCCCAACTGCTCGCCCAGCCGGGTGATCTCCGCCATGGCACGGGTCATCAGGAGGGCCTTGGTATTGTCTTGGAATCCTAATCCGGTGCAGATGCCGCAGCTAAGGGCCACCACATTTTTCAGCGCCGCCGCCAGTTCAACGCCGATAATGTCATAGCTGGTGTAGACCCGAAAATAGTCGTTCATGAAGGCGTCCTGGACAAAACGGGCAGCGTCTCGATCAGGACTGGCCGATACGCAGCCGGTGGGAAGCCGAAGGCCCACTTCCTCTGCGTGAGAGGGACCGGAAAGGGAAACAACCTTACAAATATTTTTCGTCGTCTCCTGCAAAATCTGGCTCATGCGGAGGTTGGTATCCCGCTCGATGCCCTTGGAGACAGTCACCAATACCGTTTCCGGAGTCAAGTGGGGCGCGGCCTTCCTTCCCGTCTCCCGAACCGCGAAGGACGGAGAGGCGCAAACCACCAGCGCCGCAGCTTCCAGACAGCTCAGCTCTCCAGCAATCTGAAGACTGTCCGGCAGGGGAACGCCTTTCAAGAGGGGGTTTTCCCTGGCCTGGGTCATGTGTTGGGCTTTCTCTGGATTGTGGGACCAGAGAGTAACGTCATGCCCGTTGTCGCAGAGGACCAGAGCCAGTGCTGTCCCCCACCCCCCGCTGCCTAATACCACCGCTTTCATGTCTTGTCCTCCTTCTTATGATGCAGGCTGAATTTGCTTTCCGTGCCGCTGAGAAGACGCTGGATGTTCCCCCGATGCTTCCAAACCACCAATCCGCCGCAAAGGAACGCCAGCACCACAATGGCCGGGTCAGGATAAAACACCCAGGTGGCAAAGGGAAAGCTGGCTCCCGCCCACAGAGAACCCAGAGACACATAGCGGGTCAGCACTGCCAGGACCAGAAAGCCCCCCCAAACCACCAGGGCAATCCGCCAGTCGATCATCAGGGCAATGGTCCCGCCGGAGAGGATGCCCTTCCCGCCTTTAAAGTGGAACATGCAGGGAAACATGTGGCCCAGGAGACAGAAGAGGGCGCTCCAGTATGCAAAGAGAAGGGCCATTCGTTCCGGGTCTGGCTGGACGGCGTTCATTCCAAAGCCTGGCTGGTAATACTGGGACAGCCACACACCAATCAGCAATGCCGCCACAGCCTTCAATACATCACAGAGGATGACAACCAGCGTCAGGAATCCGCCGAAGGTCCGGTGGAAATTGGTCAGACCTGCGTTGCCGCTGCCGTGGTTCCGCACATCGTCCCGGAGAATATATTTTGAGACGATGACCGCCCCATTGAAGCAGCCGCAAAAATAAGCAGTCACTGCCGCGATTATGAACTGGATGTGCTGTAATACCAAAACCAGCATCGTTCATTCCTCCTCATGCTTCTTGTGTAAAACCGCAGAAAGAATCCGTACCAGAAGATAGACCGCCAGTGTCAGACAGCCGCCCCAAACCCTCGTGTAGAGCAGCCACCAACCATTCAGGCATCCCAGGAAAACGCTCAGTGCCAGTGCTGTCAGGTCCCACAGAATTGCCGCCAGCGTCCAGCACCGGCTGTTAGTAAAGCGGACGCCTGCCAGACGAGGCAGGACGGCTCTGCTATCAAACCATCCTAAAAGGGCAGCGGCCGTCATTGCAGGGAGCATATGACTGAACAACCAAAAGTAGCTGAGGAACTCCAGAAAGAGGATGACCGGGTAAAAGACCTCCTCTGCACGGCTCACGGCTCCTTGTCCCCCTTCTGCCGGATCGAAATGCGGATGGGCGTCCCTTCCAGGCCAAACGTGTTCCGGATGCAGTTCTCCAGATAGCGCTGGTAGGAAAAGTGAAACAGGCGGGCGTCGTTGCAGAATATCACGTAATGAGGCGGTTTGATCCCCACCTGGGTCATATAGTAGATTTTCAGCCGGCGTCCTTTATCCGTGGGAGGCTGGACCCGGGCTTGAGCGTCCGAAAGCACATCGTTCAGCATTCCTGTGGTGATGCGGGTGCTGGCCTGGTTGGAAACATAGTCGATCAGCTCGAAGAGACGGTCTACCCGCTGGCCGGTCTTGGCGGAAATAAACAGGATGGGCGCGTAAGTCATGAAAGACAGGCCATTCCGAACATCCTCCCGCATACGGTCCATGGTCTTCCCATCCTTTTCCACCAGGTCCCATTTATTGACCACGATGATGCTGGCTTTTCCCGCCTCGTGGGCCATGCCGGCAACCTTGGTATCCTGCTCTGTGACACCTTCCATCGCGTCGATCATGATGAGACACACGTCCGCCCGGTCAATGGCCATAGCGGCGCGGAGGGCACTGTAGCGCTCAATATTCTCCTCCACTCTGGACTTCTTCCGCAGGCCCGCCGTGTCGATAAAGACGAAACTGCCCTTGTCGTTCTCAAAACGGGAGTCAATGGCGTCCCGTGTGGTGCCCGCTACGTCAGAGACGATCACCCGCTCCTCGCCCAGAATCTTGTTGACCAGGGAGGACTTTCCTGCGTTCGGCTTCCCGATAACGGCTACATGAATCGCATCGTCCTCCGCCTCTTCCTTCTCTTCCGGCGGGAAATATTGGACACAGGCATCCAGAAGGTCGCCGGTGCCGTGGCCATGGACAGCAGAGACGGCAATAGGGTCTCCCAGGCCCAGATTGTAGAACTCGTAGAAATCCGCCGGCGGGTCTCCAGTGGAATCCAGCTTGTTCACCGCCAGGACGATAGGCTTTCCGCTACGCAGGAGCATATTCGCAACCTCTTGGTCAGAGGCGGTGAGGCCAGTGCGGATGTCGGTCAGAAAGACAATGACTGCGGCGGTATCTATGGCGATTTGGGCCTGGTCCCGCATAAACTCCAGAATCTGATTGTCCGTGCGGGGCTCGATGCCGCCGGTATCCACCAAGGTAAAAGGGCGGCCGTTCCAATCGGATTCTCCATAGATGCGGTCGCGGGTCACGCCAGGGGTATCCTCCACAATGGAGATGCGTTTCCCGATAAGTTTATTAAATAACATGGACTTGCCCACATTCGGGCGGCCCACAATGGCAATGATCGGCTTTGGCATGGTCTTCCTCCTAATTAGAATCGTAAACTATGGCTATTATAACCGGGATAGACTCTGGGCGCAAGGAAAATCTTTTTGGAACAGCAAAAGACGGAGGCAGAAATACCCCCGTCCTGCACATTATTTCCTCCGGCAATATCCTGCTGCACTGACCGCCAGGGACGCCAGGTATGCTCCGCACAGTGCCAGCAGGCTCAACAGCAGATATTTTACCGGGTCCCCGGTTATGGCCAGCAGGTCGGACACCTCCCATAGTCCGTCCTCGAAATTTTTAATGAAGAAAAACAGCGGGAAAATCAGGACAATACTGGCATATTGGGAAATTTGATAGTCGAACCAGTAGCAAAACGGCAGGGTAACCACCGCCCAGGCCACCGGAATCACCATCGAAAACAGCATTGACAATCCCAACAGCATCAGGCTGAAGGTCCTGTATGCCGCAAACACCGCCAGATTGCACACAACGCTGAGCATCATACTGACAACGGCCGTCACAAGCACAGCACCGTATTTCACCGCCACCGTCTTCCCGCAGCTCACCGGAAGAGTCCGCTGATACTTCTTCCACTCTACCTTTTCCTCTTTTTCAAATATCAGCACATTTTGAATACCTACCACCATTGCCAGCATCACAGAAAACAGCATCCCTGTATAGACGCCCTGTTTTGACACCAGAATGACCAGTGCCACAATTCCGATTGGCATCATCCGCTTATCCAGGCTTTTGAAAAACAGGCAGATATCCTTATAAATCAATCCCCGCATGACATATCCCCCTTGATGTAAAACAACATGATGTCCTCTAACGACGCCGAATCTGCCACCGCCTTCGGATACTTTCTCTCCGCCGCCTGCCGGTCCTTCACCAGGTACTCCATACTCACCCCGGTCTCCCGCCGGACGATGTAATCCGATGGCTCCACCGCCATGCTCTTCCCACAGCGGAGAACGCCATACCGGTCCAGCAAAACATCCTTTTCCTCCTCAAACACAATTTTCCCCTGATGAATCAGCACCACATAATCCGCAATCTTCTGGATGTCCGACGTGATGTGAGAGGAGAAAAATACGGCGTGCTCCTCATCCTGCATGAAGTCCAGCAGGATATCCAAAATCTCGTCCCGGATCACTGGGTCCAACCCAGCGGTGGCCTCGTCCAGAATCAGCAGCCGGGGCCGGTGCGCCAGGGCACAGGTGATAGACAGCTTCATTTTCATCCCCTTGGAAAAGTGCTTCACCGCCCGCTGAAGAGGCAGCCCGAAGCGTTCCAGATATGCCTGGTACAGCTTCCCGTCCCAGGAGGGATAAATCCCCGACAGCATCCGTTCCACATCCCTGGCCGTAAAGACCTCCGGGAAGCTGCATTGATCGAATACCACACCGGTCTCTCTCTTCACAGCGGCATCGGTATGGTCCCTTCCAAATATTTCAATCTCTCCCCCGTCCTTCTTCAGCTCATTCAAAATCAGGTTGATGGTGGTGCTCTTTCCCGCTCCATTTTCTCCAATGAAGCCTACAATCCTGCCCTTCGGCACCTGGAAGGACACATGGTCCAAAGCAAAGCCGTCAAACTGCTTGCACAGCCCCCGAACCACGACACTGTTTTCAGACATGGCCGTCTCCTTCTTCATAAAATAGCTGTAAAATCCCTGCCAGCCGTTCCAGGGAAATCCCATGGGCACGGCCGATCTCCGCCGCCTTTTGCAGCAGCTCTTCTGCAATGCGAAGCTGCTCCTCTTGAATAAATTCCCGGTTTTGGGCGGACACGAAGCTGCCCTTGCCGGAAACGGTCTCAATGAAGCCGTCCCGGGTCAGGTCCTCGTAAGCCCGCTGAACCGTGATGACGCTGATATGCAGGTCCCGAGCCAAGGCCCGCATCGAAGGCAGCGCCTCCCCCGCAGTCAGGGTCCCGTCCATGATCTGTCCCTTGATTTGCTGGCATATCTGCTCGTAGATAGGCTTTCTGCTGCGGTTGCTGATGAGGATCTCCACGGTTGGAATCCTCCTCCTCTCTATCGGACGTTCCACTGGAGATACACGGCGCGCATCGTGTACTTTCCGTAATATGCGTACTGGTTCGATAAGTACACTATAGACGCTTTGGAGCCATTTGTCAAGAGGGAAAATAAAAAGAGGGAAGAAAAACTCTCCCCTCTTTCGGTTCCCAGCCGATTCCTTATTTCGCCACGACGGACTTCACGACCTTGACTTCCCGGCCGTTGTAAGTACCGCACTCGCGGCACATTCTGTGAGGCAGGTGCAGCGCACCACATTTCGAGCATACGACCAGATTAGGCGTTTCCAGCTTCCAGGTGGAGCTGCGCCGCTTGTCCCGTCTTGCCTTGGATACCTTACCCTTGGGTACTGCCATTATGACACCTCCTTAATCATACAAAAGGCACGGAGTGGCCCGCCCCTTCTTTCTTCTTTATTTGTTCTCCAAAAGCTTGGCCAGGGCCGCCAGCCGGGGGTCCGGCTCCTTTTTGCAGGAGCAGGGGCCGAGGTTCAAGTCGGCTCCGCACCGGGAACACAGTCCTTTGCAGTCTTCTGAACACAGGGTTTTCGTGTCCAGCCCAAGAATAAACGCCGTCCGGGCCAAATCGCCCACGTCCGCCTTGCCGTCCTCCAGCAAAACAATCTCGTCGTTATCCTCGTTCTGAACCTCCTCCGCCAACGTACAGCGGTAAGAGATTTCCTTTTCCCGCGCAAACGCCTTGCCGCAGCGGTCGCAGGTCAGGTCCAGTTCCGCTTTCGCGGCCAGCTCCAGTTCCAGGAGGCCCGCCATATTTCGGACCGTTCCCTCCACCGCAACCGGGCAGGGAATGCCCGCGTCGGACAGGTCCATTTCAAACTGGAAGTCCAGGCGTTTGCCTGGCGCATATAAAATCGGTCTTACATCCAATCGCATAAACTACCTCGCAATGACACAACTGCTATTATAATTGATGCGTCCGCCGTTGTCAAACTATTTTTTCAACTTTTTCCGTTTTTCCTTCTGCAAACGCTTTTTCCGCCCGTTACGGCAATCCGCGAGGCCCTTTCCGGGCCTCCGGCCAGGATTTTCCATTCCACCCACGGTCCGCTTGCGAAGTCCCTTTGTCTGTGCTACAATCCATTTTACACTGCAACCATGAATAGGAGACATTTCTATGCGTATTATGGCCATTGACTACGGCGACGCACACACCGGCATCGCCATTTCAGACCCCACCGGCTTCCTGACCGGCTTCACCACCACCATCACCGCCTACCGCCCGGAGGCTGTGGCGGAGCGGGTTGCCGCCCTGGC
>CAOJHG010000096.1 GCA_948435975.1 uncultured Oscillibacter sp.
GGGTCCCGCTCCCCTGCTTCATGGTCCGCGTAGTACACCGCCGCCCGCCATACATACAGCGCACAGCGGTCCTCTTGATAGCCCTTCATCAAGCATTCCCGGCGGTACAGTGCTTCCGGGTCCCCGCCGCGGAGGTCCGAAATCTGACGGATTCCCAGAGCTTCCATCACGGCGGCAATCCGGGGACCTACGCCGGGGATTTCTGTCAATGGGCTTTTCACTGCTCTATCCGCTCCCCTGTAACCTCGCCGTCCATGACACCGGTTAGGCGGACCATGACAAATTCCCCAGGTTCCGGCTCCCCGTCCGCTGTGAAATAAATGCGTCCGTCGATGTCTGGAGACTCAGCATAGCTCCGGCCATAGTACATCTGAGCCTGGCCGTCAAAGCCCTCGCAGAGCACTTCGCGTTCCTGCCCCAGAATGGAATCATTGTAGCCGTCAATAACATCGGACTGCACATCTACCGCGATCTCGGCACGGCGGCGGGCTTCCTCCTCTCCCACATGGTCCATCTGCGCCGCTTTCGTGCCTTCCTCCGGAGAGAATGGGAACACGCCGGCACGCTCAATCTTGACTTCACGCAGGAACGCGCACAGCTCTTCAAAGGCTTCCTCGCTCTCGCCGGGAAGTCCGGTAATGAGGCTCGTCCGCAGCACCAGGCCGGGAATCCTCTCCCGCAGGGTCTTCAGCAGCACCAGCAGGGATTCCTTAGTATCGCGGCGGTGCATGGCCTTGAGGATACCGTCGTTGCAGTGCTGTATGGGGATGTCCAGGTAGGGCAGGATTTTTGGCTCCTCTGCGATGGTCTCGATCAGCTCCTCCGTCACCTCGTCAGGATAGAGATAGTGGAGACGTATCCAGTGGAAATCCAGCTTGCACAACCCCCGCAAAAGAGCCGGAAGCTGCCGTTGGCCGTTCAGATCCATGCCGTAGCGGGTGATGTCTTGGGCAATTACCAGCAGTTCCCTCACTCCCGCGCCCGCCAGCTCTGCCGCCTCAGTTAAAAGCTCATCCATGGGACGGCTCCGGTATCTGCCCCGGAGAGATGGAATTACACAATAGGCACAATGGTTGTCACAGCCCTCCGCAATCCTCAGATAAGCATACCAGGGGGGCGTAGAGAGAATCCGTTCGCCGTTCTGTCTGGCGGTATGGATGTCCCCCATGTGGCAGGGCCGGAGACCTTGCTCCATGACCTCAGCGATTGCTCCAACGATATCGGTATAGCTTCCAGTCCCTAAAACGCCGTCCACCTCGGGAAGCTCATCCAAAACGTCCCCCTTGTAGCGCTGGGCCATACAGCCAGTGACCAGAATCTTTTTCAGCAGTCCCTTCTGCTTCAGCGCCGCCAGCTCCAAGACATTTTCAATCGCCTCCTCGCACGCAGAAGCCAGGAAGCCGCAGGTATTGACCACCGCTACATCCGCCCCGGCTGGGTCCGTCTGAATCTCATGGCCCGCCGCCTGGACCAGCGCCATCATCTGCTCACAATTCACCTGGTTCTTCGCACAGCCCAGGGAGATAAATGCTACATTATAACTCATCATTCTTCTTCCTCTCCCAGCCGGTTCCAAGCAGATTTGATATCGCTCCAGGAGTACCCCCGGCGCATGAGAGCGTTGGTCAGGCGGCGCTTTTCCTTCTCATCCGGAATCTGACCGCGCAGCTTCTTCTGCAAAAAGGTGTCAATCTGGCTGTCACTCTCCGGCAGTTCTTCCAGCGCGTCCTCCCAGAGATCCCGTGGAACCCCCTTTTCATAGAGCTTTTCTCGGATACGCGCAGGTCCATAACCCATGCCGCCGTAATGCCGGACCAGCGCCGCCGCGTATTCCCGGTCGTTCAGTGCACCAATCGCCTCTAACCATTCTGCGGCATAACGGGCCTCCTGCTCGCTGGCGCCCTTCTCTTGCAGCTTTTTTTCCAGGTCTCGCCGGGACATAGCGCGCTTTCCAATAATGTCCGCCGCCGCCGCACGGGCATTCGAGACCCCCGCTGCCGTCTTCAAACGTTCCAGAGACTCTCCGTCCAGAACATCGCCGGAACGGAGGCCGAAATCCAACAGCTCCTGTTCCGTAATCTTCAAGCACGAGCCGTCCTCCAGAAAGACCAAGACCCGCCCTTTTTTATGCCGCGACGGCTCAATGCGCTCAATCCTCATTGCTGGAGGACGTTTCCGTCTTGACTTCCTCTGCGGGCGCACCGTCGTCAAAATCGTCTGCGCTCACGTCTACCGCACGGCCTGCCGCCTTCGCCGCTGCACGGGACTGGCTGCTCATCAGCTTATCAAAATTCTTGCGGATATCGGCCTCCAGCTTAGCGGCGATCTCCGGATTGTCCTGGAGATATTTTTTCGCTGCCTCCCGTCCCTGTCCAATACGGGTCTCGCCCATGGAGAACCAGGAGCCCGCCTTTTGCACCAGGTCCAGGCGTACGCCCAAATCTACCAGCTCGCTCTCACGTACGATGCCCTCGCCGTACATGATATCGAACTCCGCCTCCCGGAACGGAGGGGCCATCTTATTTTTGACGACCTTGGCCCGGGTGCGGTTTCCGATGATCTCGCCGGCATTCTTGATAGACTCGACCCGACGGATGTCGATGCGGACAGAGGCATAGAATTTCAGCGCCCGGCCGCCGGTGGTGACCTCGGGGTTGCCGTACATCACGCCCACCTTTTCTCGAAGCTGGTTGATGAAAATAACGATTGTTTTGGTCTTGCCAATGGCGCCAGTGAGCTTCCGCAGGGCTTGGCTCATGAGACGCGCATGAAGGCCAACGTAGCTGTCGCCCATCTCGCCCTCGATTTCGGCACGGGGCACCAGAGCGGCTACGCTGTCCACAACGATAACGTCAATCGCGCCGGAGCGGACCAGGGCTTCCGTGATCTCAAGGCCCTGCTCGCCAGTGTCCGGCTGGGAGATCAGCAGGTCCTCCACCCTCACGCCAAGAGCGCGGGCATAGGTGGGGTCCAGGGCGTGCTCCGCGTCCACAAAAGCCACCTCGCCGCCCGCCTTCTGCGCCTCGGCAACTACATGAAGGGCCAGGGTGGTCTTACCAGAGGACTCCGGCCCATAGATTTCGATAATACGGCCTCTGGGAAGTCCGCCAATGCCCAAAGCCACATCCAACGCCAGGGAGCCGGTAGGAATGTACTCCACATTCATCGCGGTCTTGTCGCCCAGGCGCATGATGGAGCCTTTTCCGTACATCTTCTCGATCTGACTCATGGCTGTGTTGATAGCCTTTTTCTTATCTGTTGCTGGTGCCGCAGTAGGCAGGGGCGCTTTTTCTTTTGCCATGCTGTTGTCCTCCTCAGTGATTTTATGTTGGTCAAAATTTTTATGGAAGGTCCAGGGTCAATAGGGTTCCCGGGGGATAATCAGGGCGCAGATCAAATAAGCCGGAATGCCGCTGCCGCCCAGAGCTGTGAACAGCACCCAGGCCAGACGCACCACCGTAGTATCAATGCCGAAATACTCCGCAATACCGCCGCAAACGCCGTCAATCATTTTGCCATGGTTGATTTTGTATAGTCTCTTATCCTTCATGTACGTTCTCCTTCTTTTTATAATTCCGTTAAAAGCGTACCAAAGACCACGCGAGGAATCCCGCGGCGGTCGTTTACAATCTGAATGTCCCCAAAGCCCTGACTCCGCATGATGCGCAGCACATTGTCCGCCTGACCGATGCCAATCTCGAAATACAGCCGTCCGCCGGGAACCAGGGTTTCTTTCCAAAGAGTGGAAATCGAGCGGTAAAAGTCCAATCCGTCTGCTCCGCCGTCCAGGGCCAGGCGGGGTTCATAGTCTCGGACGGAAATATCCAGGTCAGGGATGTCGTCAGTGGGGATATAGGGCGGATTGCTGATAATACACTGAAATTCCCCCAAGGTCCGGTCCGGCTTCTGGAGTGCGTCCGCTTGAATTGGCACCGCTCTTCCCGAAAGCCCGTTTCGCCGGATGTTCTGCCGGCAAATCTTCAGTGCGCCGTCGGCATACTCTCCCAGCACCACGCGGCTTTCCGGGGCCTGAGCCGCAACCGCCAAGCCGATGCACCCGCTGCCCGCGCACAGGTCCAGCACCCGGCATGGTCCCTGAATCTGGACATACCGGATGGCCTCCTCTGCCAGCACCTCGGTATCCGCCCGGGGAATCAGCACCTCCTGAGAGATATCCAGAGGCATCCCGTAAAATTCCCATTCACCGATGAGATACGCCACCGGTTCACCGGCAAGGCGGCGCTGGACCAGTTCCCGTACTTGAGCTTCCAGCTTCGGCGAGGCGTAAAGACGGCTGTCACGGAACAGTTCTTCCCGCGTCTTGCCGGTACCGAAGCAGACCAGTTCCCGGGCCTCCAGGGTCGCGGCCTCTACACCGGTTTCCCGAAGCTGCTGCCGGATATCCAAATAGAGATTGTTGTATGTGATGGCCATGCTTCCACCCCCTTCCCCGCCTTATGCAGCCGTGGTTATGCGGCTTCCTTCCGTCACCAAGCGTCCTTTCCCTTCTCGCTGGGCAGTACCAGTTCCAGGGCCCGGATGGCGCATTCAATCATGCCGTCGTCCGGCTCATTGGTGGTAAAGTTCTGCATCCACAGCCCAGGGGCCGTCAGGATTTTTGCAAGAGCGCTCTCCTGGACGTGTCGGCCCACCCAGCGGTTGAACTCATAGGTCACACCCACCACAAGAGGCAGCAAAATCAGGTGCGCCGCTGTCCGCAGCCATACATTGGTCACAGGCCAGATGCCGAAGAGTATGCTGGAGAAAATGATCGACACAAAGATGACCACAAACAGGAAGCTGGTGCCGCAGCGGGGATGGTGCCGGGGCTGGACGCGGACATTCTCCACTGTCAGGGGCAGGCCGGCTTCATAGCAGAAAATGGTCTTGTGCTCCGCACCGTGGTACTGGAAAACCCGGTAAATATCCTTCTGCTTGGAACAGAAAATCAGGTAGAGCAGAAAGATGACGATTTTCAATAGTCCCTCCGCCAGATTCCGGCCCCACATGGGAAAGTCCGGGAAAAAGTGGAGGATGCCGCCGGTGAGGAACGTGGGCAGCACCATGAAGAGGAACACGGACATACCTACGCCCAGCACGACTGCCAAAGCTACGATAACGCTTTCCAGCTTCTTGCTTACAATGTGCTCTTCCAGCCATAGTTCGAATTTACTGGGCTGGACCGTCTCTTCCTCGGGATAGAAGTCGGCAGAGTACATCAGTGCCTTCACGCCGTTCACCATGGAATCCAGAAAGTTCACCGTACCGCGAATCAGGGGTGCGCCCAGAATCGGGTAACGGTCCTTGATGAAACGAAGGTCCTCTACTTTCTCCACCAGTTTTTTCTCCTGGTCCCGGACGACGATGGCCTGCTTTTCCGGGCCGCGCATCAGAATGCCTTCGATCAGCGCCTGTCCGCCGATGCTGGTGCGGAAGGCGCATTTTTGATTGTCTGCCATGAAATTTCCTTTCTGTTTTGGAGTGTCAATCCTTTGCTGTGAAGTAAACGGCCAGGGAAAACACGATCACAGCCGCTGTCACAAGAAATCCCAGCGCACAGGAGACCTCCGCGGCGTAATTCATCGCGTTGGTCCACCAGCTTCCATGGAGCTTCTCCAGACTCTGCAAAACCTTTAAGAGAAACAGCTCCAGGGACAGGGTCAGCCCACCCAGGATAACGCCCAGCAGAGCGGTCGCTTTCTTGTTCATCGAAAAACCTCCTCTTACCGGGGCCGGACCGGCAGGCGAATCGTGACGACCGCCCCGCCGCCGTCTGCATTGCCAATAGTGAAGGCACCTTTATGCAGATTGACGATCTCATCACACACCGCCAGGCCGATGCCGCTTCCACGGGCCTTCGACGTGCCTTTGTAAAACTTCTGCTTGATGAACGGCAGCTCCGCCTCCGGGATGCCTGGGCCGTAATCCCGGACTCGTACCACCTGCTCATCCCCTTCCTGAACGATTGAGGCCGCAATCCGCTTCCCTGCGCCGCCGTGCTTCGAGGCGTTGTCCAGGACATTACAGAAAACCTGTTTCAAACGCTCTGGGTCTCCCGAGATCAGCGGCAGATCTCCATCTCCGGGACTGTACTCCAAGCTGATCCCCTCCTGGCGGAACAGCTCCTGATAGGTGAAAATAGCGTCTTCCAATTCCGCCTGAAGGTCCACATCCTCGATTTGCAGTGTGAACCGTCCATCCTCCATCTTGGAAAATTCCAACAGCTCCTCCACCATATTGGACAGCCGCCGGGACTCGTTTACGATGATCCGCAGGCCCCGGCGGAGCTGTCCTGGGTCGCTGGTGTCCTCCAGAATATCTTCCAGGATCGTTTCGCCCCAGCCGTTGATAGCTGTCAGAGGGGTCCGCAGCTCATGGGAAACAGAGGAAATAAAGTCCCGCTTCATCTTCTCATTCTGGCTGATTTTCAGGGACATATTATTGATGTTGTCCACCAGCTCTCCCAGCTCGTCGTCATAGTGGTTTTTAATGAGGTATCCGTAACTGCCGGCGGTAATCTGCTTGGCCGCGTCCGTCACCTCCGCAACAGGCTCCACAACGTTGTTGATGAAGAGAAGATTGGAAATCACCACCAGCGCCATACACAGCATCGCAATCAGGAAAATCGCCAGCACCGCAATCATTACCTGCCGGTTTACTGCACGAAGGGAGGTCACCAGGCGGATGATGCCCACCACCCGTCCGTTAGAAACCAGCGGGCAGGACACCGCCAGAATCGTTTCCCCCGTCTCCAGGTCTGGGCCTTGGTAGGGGGCCACCTGATTTTGCAGAGCCTTCGAGATGTCCTCTGTCCGCGGAGAGGTGCCCGCCGTCAGTCCGGAGGTGGAAACTTGAATCCGTCCGCTGGAGCCGATGAACTGAAGCTCAATCTTGTTCTTGTCCTCGAAGGATTCGGCGGACTGGACGGCTTTCTGATAGTAGTTGGCAAACCCATTGTCCATAAAATACTCATTAAAGGAGTTTGCTAACGCCTGTGCGCGGCTCTCCAGCCCCTTTTGCATGGAGCCATAGTAATAGTTGGAAATCCCAGTGGAAAATAAGGCCACAATCAGTACCAGCAGCGCCAGAATCGGCACAATGGAGTTAAAAATCCACCGCTGCCGCAGTCCCCGCAGGCGAAGGGACTTCCAGCGCTGCTGTTTTTCTGTGCCCACGCCGCCGCTCCACGACGCTTCCTGCTTCACAGTCCCCATTTATAGCCGTACCCCCAAACGGTGGTGATATAGGCGGGATTCTGTACATTGTCTTCGATTTTCAGCCGAAGCCGCCGGATATTCACGTCCACGATTTTCAGCTCGCCAAAATAGTCCCGGCCCCACACCATGTCCAAAATCTCCTCACGGGACAGGGCCTTTCCAGGATTCTCCATGAAGACC
>CAOJHG010000097.1 GCA_948435975.1 uncultured Oscillibacter sp.
GACCATGCGGGAAATCCGGGACAACATTAAGATTCCGGTGGCCTCCGGTGAGCGGATTTATACCAGATTGGGATACCGTCCTTTCTTCGAGAATCGGTCGCTGAGCGTCATTCAACCGGATGTCTGCCTGTGCGGCGGTATTTCCGAGACCAAGAAAATCTGTGATATGGCGGATACGTATGACGTGAAGGTGCAGATTCACGTTTGCGGGGGCCCCATTTCCCAGGCGGCAGCCCTGCACGTGGAGACGGTAATCCCAAACTTCTTGATTCATGAACAGCACTCTTATGGCATCAAGCAGGCCCTGCGGGAAACCTGCCGATATGATTACCTGCCTGACGAAAACGGCAATTTGACGGTACCGGAACTTCCTGGAATCGGACAGGAGATTACGGAAGAGACCATGAACAAGACCTGGGTTTATACCGTGGAGTAACGGACAAAAATGGAAACGCAAGGAGCGGTTCTATATTCAAAGCCGGACGGGCGGGGAACATTTCCCCGCCCGTCCGGCTTTTCTTAGGAGGTGGCCGCCTGGATTCCGGTACTCAAGGGAGAGAAAGGATATCCGCGTCACGCGTCCGCGCCCCGGCGGACCTGCTGGATACGCTGTTCACTGGCCGTCCGGAAAAAGACTTGGTCATTCATGCACGTTACCAACTGAAAGCCCTGTTTAATCCGGGCAACCGCCGCATCGGGGGCGGCGGTGACAATCCCTGGTACGACACCATATTTCTGGCATGCTGCCAGAATCTTGTCAATGGCCGCCGCAACTTCCGGGTGGCCGGTTTCTCCAGGGTAGCCCAAATCTTGGGAGAGGTCGCCTGTTCCAATGAAAACGCAGTCGAGGCCTGGGGTTTGGCAGATTTCTTCAATGTTTTCAAGGCCCCGGCGGGTTTCGCACTGCATGATCACATAGAGGTTTTCATTCGCCTGCCTGGCGTAATCTTCATAGATGCCCCAGCGCGGGCCCCGGCCGCCGTTGGCCCCCCGCTTTCCCAGCGGGGGGAATTTCATATACTGGATGGCCATATCTGCCTGTTCCCGGGTTTCGACCAGGGGGACCATGATGCCGTGAATGCCCACATCGAGTAAACGGCTCATCATAGGGCCGTCTCCGGGGTCGTATACCCGGGCGAACGCCGCCATGCCGTACAGCTCGGAGGCCCGGGCCATTTCTACCATCGTCTCTGTGCTGGTCTGAGCGTGCTCCGCGTCGATGATGATAAAGTCCAGCCCGTTGAGGGCGAGGCATTCGCAGTTCATCGCCGACCCGGAAGCGACGAACGCCCCCAGTGCGTAATTTCTCTTTTCCAGCGTTTCCTTTACAAAATTCTGCATTTTCATGACGGCAGCTCCTCTGGGCGGAATTGAAATTCATTAAATATTTCCACAGGAAAGGCGATGAGCTCCTCGGTGTCAAAGAGGGCCCACCGCAGCTTGTCCGATTTAACGGACAGTCCCTCCATGAGCACTCCGATGCCCCGGTCCCGCATGGCGTCCACGGTGCCTTGGAAATCATCGACGCTGAAGCGGAAATGGTGCAGACCCTCCCGTCCGCTTTCCAGGTAATGCGTCCAGTCGCTTTCCCCGTAAAGCGGCTGCATGAACTCGATCTCAATGTTGGCAAAATTGTAAAATGCCAGCCTGGCGCCAAAGGAGGCCTCTTGCCCCTTATAGTAGCGCTTGGTTTCCGGCGTTTCGCCATAACGGCTGGGCTTGACCCCAAAGACCTTTTCCATGCCCTCTACCGCGGCGTCCAGGTCCTTGACGCAGAGGCCGATTTGGGAAATATGTGTCAGCTTAGGTTCCATTCCTGTCTTTCCTTTCGTCACGTTTTTTGGCCTTGAATGGGTTCATCTAAAATTCGGGCAATTTCCTGGATGCAGTAGGTTCCGCTGCCAATAACCTCACAACCGCAAATCTCTTTGATCCGTTCCGTCAGATGGGTGATAGAGTATTGCGCGAGGATTACCAGGTCCGTGTCCCGGATTGTTTCCGCCGCTTTCAGGACCAGCCGGTCGTGTTCCTCCATATTCCCGGCCCGCATGTACGCGTTTGCTTCCGGGCAGGCCAGCGTTGCGGTTTGCCGTTCCCCGGCGTCCTGCTTTAGGACGCTTTCCTGGTATTTTTGGAGGGTCGGCTCCAAAGCGGACTCTGCGGTGGCAAAGATCGTGACGCGCTTTCCCAGGAAAGGTGCGCGGCGGTGCATCTCATCGTCGATTAGGATCATGGGAACCCGCAGAAATGGACGGACCGAATCCATAAGGGGGATCATGGACGTGCAGGTGCACACGATCAGGTCTGCTCCTGTACTTTCCGCCAGTGCCGCCGTCATGAAAAACCGGTTGCGAAGGTGGGGGGAAACGCCCTGCTCGACGGCTTCTTTTGCCAGGAATTCATCCAGGGTATTCGTAATGCTGACATTGGGCAGCGCCGCGGCAATCTCCCCGGCAAAACGGAGATAGCCTGGCCGTACTGTGTGGATCAGCGCAAGTTTTTTCATAAGACCTCCCGTGGGTTCGTATAGGACGCGTTTTCCGGGGCCTGGTTCCTCTGAGTGTGGAAAAAGGTAAGCAATGACGCCGCGATGACCAAAAGGCCCCCTAGAAGGGTACTGCCGGGAAGCGTTTCTCCTAAAAACAGCCAGCCGAGCAGCGCCGACCAGACAATGCCGGAATAGTTGTAGACGCTGACTGCCGGGGCGGGCGCGAAATGGTAGGAATAGGTGAGCGCAATTTGCCCGAGCGAGCCAAAGACGCTGATCAGCATAAGCTGGAAGAACTGCTCCGCCGTCGGCATAGTAAAATGGGCCGCCATGCCCGGCAGGGCGCAGAGGACGCTGAAGACGGAGAAATGCGTGATGACTACCAGTGAGTCCGCTTTCCCCCTCAGGGCCGAAACGAACGTATAGGCGATTCCGGAAAAGAGGGCGCTGAGCAATGCCGCCAGCATCGCGGTGGGAGCGGAGCGCAATCCCGGCCCACACACGAGCCACGCGCCGAAAAAGGAGAGCGCCAGCGCAGCGCATTGTATCTTTGGGATGCGCTCCCGGAGGAACAGGGCGGAGAGAAGGGTTACAAAAATGGGTGAGAGCTTGTTCAGAATATTCGCGTCCGCGATGCGGGCGTGGTTGGTAGCGTAAAAAAACGTCACAATGCCCAGGAAACCCGCCAGGGAACGGCCAAATAGATAGGGCTGGGCCGAGGCGCTCCCCAGGGGAAAAATCCTCTTTTTCAGCAAGAGCCCGCAGACGGCTGGCAGGCCGATGAGGTTGCGGAAGAACACTTGCTCCATGAGGGGGAAGGAACCTCCGGCGCTTGAAAAGCGGATCATTAGCTGCATAGCCGAGAACATCAGCGCGGAGAGAAGCATCAGCCCCACCGCCAGGCCCCACCTGCTTTTTGGGGGCGCGGCAACCTCAGGTTTCATTTATAATCTCCAATAAATTGCGTAGTCCTATCCGGGCAAAGTCGTCTCCCGACTTCGCGAACTTGCGCCATATGCAGCTGTTTCCCGCGACATGGGTAAATTCCGGGGCGTAGGACTCGATTGCCATGGGGCCCGTGAAATCAATTTCCTTCAGGGTCCGGAACACCTCCCGCCAGGGAACCATTCCCGTTCCGGGAATCCCCCTGTGGCTCTCACAGGTGTGAAAATACCCCAGATATTCCTTTCCGCACGTGCGGATTGCCTCGGAGAGGTTCCGCTCTTCTATCATCATGTGGAAGGTATCCAAGTGAACCTTGACATTTTCCAGGCCCACATCCCGGCAGTAGCGCACCCCGTCCTCCGCGGTGTTGAGGAGGTGGGTGACATAGCGGTTGATGACCTCTGGCGCCAGCGTGACGCCAGCGGGCCGGGCGTATTCCGCCGCTTCCCGCAGGCACTCCACGCTTCTCTTCCACTCGTCTTCCGTGGGGGGACGTCCTGTCCGGTATCCCCATCCGGCATAAATTACGCCGGCCACCAGCGTGGAATGAATCTCCGCGGCGATGTCCACCAGTTTTTTTAAGTACTCTACCGCCGCCCTCCGGCAGCGCGGGTCCGGGGAGACCGGGTTGCACTCTGGTGGCAAGGCTTTTGTGATCACGGGAATCAGTCCGGTTTTCTTTAGTTCCGCGGCGGTTTCTCCCGTTGGAAATTGTTCCGGGTCCCCAACGGCAATGTCCACAGCGGTAAATCCAAACTCACGGATTTTTTCAAAAATCCACAGGTCCTTCTGGCAGAAGTTCTCCGACCAGAGCAGCGTGATGGCGCCGATGGGGTTCTTTATGTCCGACATGCTTGGCTTCGCTCCTTTATTGCGTAACGTACCGGTCTTCGGGACCAGCTCTGCGAAAACCGCAGGCAAACGGCAAGAGCCCTCTACCTGCGGTTTCGCCAAGACTTACTTAAAATTCTTGATCTTGTCGTAGGGAGCCTTGAAAATGGGGAACCCGGCCTTGGTCTCCTCGCTCTCCGCCAGCTTGCTGGACAGGCGGTAGTCCTTCTTCGCGGCAATTTCCGCACCCCGGCGGTCGCTTTCCGCGTCGGGCTTGTCCGGGCGCTTGGGGGTGAAGATGTCCATGTTCAGCACAGGGACGTCGCCGACGGCACAAATGTAGTGCTCCACGCCAGGGGCGATTGCCATCATGCAGCCGGGCCCCAGGCGGTAGGGAATGCCCTCCACGTAGAAGTCGGCTTCCCCCTGCATGATGAACACCAGCTGCTCATACTTGTGGGAATGCGGCCCTACCGTGTGGCCCGGGATGACCTCGCCCAGGGTGCAGGTCATGGACTGCGCCCCCTGGTAGCACACTTGGCGAATTTTCTCTCGGATGTTTGTCCACTCCACTTCGTTGAAATCCATTACTTCCGGTACGAAAGACATAGCGTTTACCTCCAAATAATTTTAAATTTTAGTAGAATCTCCCCGGTGGGAAATATTAAATACCGAGCAGCTTTGCTGGCGTCTCCTTGGCCATCAGGGAGACTTGGGCCTCGGAAAGCCCAATTTCATTCAAGAGGACATCTAAAAATTGGGCATGATGTACAATGGGATCTCCGTTCTTCATCTGGCCGAAGTCGGAATCCACCACGATTTTTTCCATGGGGACTACATTTAGAATGTCCCGAATGACCGAATGGGGAACCACGCCAGTATGGCTGACCTCTGTGAACACGCCGGAATTGAGCTCGATATACGCGCAGAGATTAGCCCAGCGCTCAATATCGTCCAGCGTTGCCCCGATCAGGAAATGGGGATGGTTGACCACGATCTTGTCCACCTTCATCTGGACGGCCCGGTGCAGCAGCGCGTCAATCTCTGCGACGCTGCCGTGGCCAGTGGAGAGAATCAGGTCGGGGCGCTTGGCGACAAACTCCAGCACCTTTACGACGTTTGGAACCAGGGCCCCGTTGTCATCCAGATAATAGACGGGATTTTCCTCCACGGTCATGCTGCCCGACCCAGGGAAATGCCCTTTGTGCTCGTCGATATGCCGCTTGGAAGACACCGTGGGCATCCAGACAAATTTGGCCCCCATGCCGTAGGCGGCGTCCAGCGCGTTCAAGTTGAATAGGCCCACGGAGTTGTTCAGCGCGATGCCGCCGAACACGCGGATTCCGGTTGTGTTGTTCAGGTGTTTCTCCGTGATCTGGGCGCTCATCATGGTCGGGAAGTAGTGATCCTTGATTACAAACCCCCGGTAGCCCGCCCGCTTAGCCAGCTGCATCATCTCGGCGCCGTCTACGTAACGGTCCGCCACCGACGGCCCCGCATGAAGATGCATGTCGATGACGCCGTTTAGAAAGCCCTCTCTCATAATTTCAACCTCCTTAAATTTATACCGTCCCATACCCCAGGAACAGCCGGGGCAGGCACAGCGCCAGGCTGGGGAAATACGCAATCAGCGCGATCACCAAAAACGCCGCGCCAACGAAGGGGATGATGGCCTTGCTGATGCTCCGCACTTCCAGGCCTGCGACATTGGCCGTGACAAAGAGCGTCATGCCCACTGGCGGAGTTACCAGGGCCAGGACCAGCATCAGGCAGAAGACCAGGCCGAAGTGCAGCGTATCCATGCCGATGGCGGTGGCGAGGCCCAGAAAGACCGTGGAGAAAATCAGCATGGCGGCAGTAGATTCCATCAGGCAGCCCACGATAATCAAGATGACAAGCATCAACGCGATGATCACATAGTAATTGCTGGTAAGGTTCAAAATTGCGTTTTGTATCATGACAGGGATTCCATCGACGGCCATGGACCAACCGATGATGTTCCCGCAGGCGATGATGAACATGATGGAAGCCGAGGATTTCGCCGCCCGGAGCAGCATCTGCGGAATCTCCCGCAGGGAGAGGCTTTTGTAGATCAATCCGGCGATTAGGGCAATGAAGCAGGCGACGGCTCCGGATTCCGTGGGTGTGAATATCCCCGCCATCACGCCGCCGACAATGACCACGGGAACCAGCAGGGCGGGAATGGCCTGCACAAAGGACCAGAGGAGGCGCCGCAGGCTGATCCGGTCGAACACCCTGGGCAGGTCGTGTTTGCGGATGTATACCCGGACCACCACGCAGTAAGCCAGGGCAATGAGTATGCCCGGGATAATGCCTGCCATGAACAGCATCTTGACGGAACACCCCGTGAGCACGCTATAGTAAATAAAGGTTGTACTGGGCGGAATGATGGGACCCAGCATTCCGGCGGCAGCAATCAGCGCCCCGCTGAACTCTTTATCGTATCCCGTTTTCTCCATATCCGGAATCATGACGTTGCAGAGAATGGAGGAGACGGCGTTGCTGCTGCCGAGAATGGCGGAGAGCAGAGCCGCCGTAAAGATCGTGCAGTACGCCAGCCCGCCGCGGATGCAGCCCACAACTTCCATGACGAAATCCAACAGCTTGCGGGTGACGCCTCCGCCGTTCATCAGCTCCCCGGCCACGATAAAGAAGGGAATGCAGGTGAGGCTGGTAATATTGATTCCGGCGAACATCCGCTGGGGAATCACGGAAAAATAGTCGAAGGACATCAGCGCCAGATGGGAGATGCCAGTCAGCCCCAGCACAAAGGCGATGGGCGCGCCCAGAAGGAGCAGGCCGAAAAACACGCACAATACGATTACGAACATTCTTCTCCGGAACCTCCTTTCAGCAGCCGCTTAAAAAGGCCTATATACTTCTCTGCGGAAAACAGCACCATAATGACGAAGCCGATTGGCAAGGTCATGTAGGGAATCCACAGCGGGATTTTCAGGCCGACGCCGACGGAATGCTTGATGCTGGGAGCGCTGACGGCCTGAACCGAGTAGCAGAGCAGGAAGACCATGGCCCCTGTGACGATGGTATTGACCGCAAGTTCCAGGATGAGCTGAGCTTTC
>CAOJHG010000098.1 GCA_948435975.1 uncultured Oscillibacter sp.
CCTGGCGGGTCAGGGCCATTTTGCAGGTCTCCGCCTGGCGAATGACCATCTCCTTGCGCTGGGGCGTGAGGCTTCCAAAGTCTATGCCGCAGTCCTCGCAGAAGCCCTCGGCAATGGCGCGGTCGAAATCCTGGCCCCCTAACCGGTTGTCTCCGCTGACCGCCGTGACGCTGACCACATTATCAAACCGTTCCACCAGAGAAACGTCCAGGGTCCCTCCGCCGAAATCGAACACCAGGCAGACCCGCTCATCCCCGTCTCCATCGCTGATATGGCCCGCGACGGCAGCGGCAGAAGGCTCGTTCACCAGCCGTTCCACCTTCAAGCCAGCCAGGGCTGCGGCGCGCTTTGTGGCGGCTCTCTGGGCCTCCGCAAAATAGGCGGGGACGCTGACCACCGCTTCCTCCACAGGTTCGCCCAAGTAAGCCTCCGCGTCCTCCCGAATGCTGCGCAGAACCAAAGAGGACAGCTCCTCCGGCGAGAAATTCCGTCCGCCCAGCCGGTACGTTTTCCCTGTGCCCATATGCCTCTTGAAGCGGGCGGCGGAGCGTTCCGGACTGGTGATGAGCCGGTCACGGGCAGCGCGGCCCACTAAGATGGACCCGTCCTCGTCCACGCTGACGGCGCTGGGGGTCAGATATTCCCCTGCCGCATTGGGGATCAGCTCGCACTTTCCATTCCTCCACACGGCGGCAAGGCTGTTGGTGGTCCCCAAGTCAATTCCAATGATTGCCATATATATCCCCCGATCGCGTAGGCAGTTTCCGAATTCCGATATGATTCCTACATTATAACGCCGCGGGAGGAAAATTTCAACTGCTGAGAGGAGAAACGGACGCCCCATATTTTCGCAAGACACGGCGGCGCATAAGAAGAGGAGGGCCGAAGCCCCCCTGGTTTCTTCTATATGGTCAGTCCTCTTCGTCTGTGACAATCAGGCCATAGCCGCCGCTTTTCCGGCGATAGACGATGCAGAGGCCGTCGTCCTCGCTGCTGCGGAAAACGAAAAAGCCGTGGTCCAAAAGGTTCATCTGCAAAATGGCCTCCTCCGTGCTCATTGGCTTCACGGAAAAGCGCTTGGTGCGGACGACGGGGAACTCCTGCTCCTCCTTTACGTCGAAATCGCTGGCAGGGGCCGGCGGCGGGAATCCCTCACTGCGCAGCCGCTTGGCCAGACGGGTCTTGTTCTTCAGAATCTGCCGCTCGATATAGCCTACAGCGGAGTCGATAGCGCCCCGCATATCCCCATCCGGCGCCTCAGTCTGGGCACGGAGCAGGGGACCGCCGCCCCGAATGGTAATCTCAACGGTGCAAAGATGCTCTTTTTCCACGGAAAACGTCACGTTAGCGGTGGCATCCTCCCGGAAATACCGGTCCAGCTTCGAGATCTTTTTCTCCGCATAGTCCTTGATGGAATCGTTCAAGGAGACTTTCTTGCAGGTATACATGTACTTCATCTGGATCGCTCCTTTCGTGTAGAAGAGGGCGAACGCGCCTCTTTTGTATAATATAACATATTTGTGTGCTCATGGGAAGAGAAAAAATGGGGTTTTTGCAAAAATATTAAAAATCTCTTCTCTGGATATTTTGACAAGAGGGGTTCTCCAAAAATCCGCAGGAAGCGGCGTTTTATCCAATATTTCCCGGATTTTTACGATTTGATTGTGCAGATTACCAATAACATCCAGTTAAGCAGTAAAGTTTTTCAGCAATGTTTGTGAAATTCTCCATTGACGGGAAGACAAAAAGCGGTTATGATGGTATCATCGTTACCTCATATCTGAAGCTGTTCACCCAGACTTGGATAGAAAAGGAGAGCTGTAGCATGTATACACAGGAAATCATTGTGAATAACGAGGTAGGCCTGCACGCCAGACCCGCCACATTCTTCATCCAGAAGGCCAACGAATTCAAGAGCGGCATTTGGGTGGAGAAAGAGGACCGCCGGGTAAATGCCAAAAGCTTGCTGGGCGTCCTGTCTCTGGGCATCGTAAAAGGCACCACGATTACCCTGATTGCCGACGGCACAGATGAGAAAGAGGCCGTCGGTGCTCTGGTTGAGCTGGTAAAGGACAATTTTGGCGAGTAAGCCCAACAGATCCCCGTGCGGCCCCGCTTCTGGCGGGGTCGTCTTTTTTGATTTGACGGCAGGAGGATGCTATGGAGCTTTTGGATGTGCGTAAGTTTTCGGAGCTTTCGGAAGAGGCCTGCATTGGCATTCAGGAGCGGCTGGCAGAGAAGGTCGTGGAGCATGGCCTTTCCTTTCCGGTCCGGACGGCGGCGGGAGTGGACCTGGCTTACTGGGAGGAGGACGGAGAGGAACGGGCCGTGTGCTGCATCGTGGTGGTGGACTGCGAAACCCGGACCGCAGTGGAGAAACGGCACGCCAGCGGAGCGGTCCGGTTCCCCTATGTCCCTGGCTGTCTGGCGTTTCGGGAACTGCCCCTTGTGCTGGCCGCGGCGGAAACCCTCTCGCATTGGCCGGACGTATTTATCTTTGACGGAAACGGGCTCCTTCATCCAAGGCGCATGGGACTGGCTGCCCACGCCTCCTTTTACCTGGATACGCCTACGATTGGCATTGCCAAGCGCTATTCCCGCTGGGAGGGCCAGTCCTTCACTATGCCGGAGGCGTCCGCCGGAAGCTGGTCCGATATCACGAAGGGCGGGCAGGTCCTGGGCTGTGCGCTCCGAACCCATGCGGGAGTGAAACCGGTCTTTGTGTCCGTTGGGAACCGGGTGGACCTGGATACTGCGGTCCGGCTGGCGATGTCCCTGACGGAGAAGGAGAGCCGTATCCCCATCCCTACCCGCTTTGCCGACCTGGAGACCCATATCCTCCGGGAGAAGCTCCGGAACCGCGCCGCTCTGGAAGGAGGGAACATATGACAAAGGACGAACTGAAGGAAAAAGCCAACGACCTTCCGCTGGCCCCCGGGGTCTACCTCATGATGGACAAGAGCGGAAAGGTTATCTATGTAGGCAAGGCGAAGAAGCTGAAAAACCGGGTCAGCCAGTATTTTCAGGACAGCGCCTCCCACACTGCCAAGACCCGCCAGATGGTGGCCCAGATCGACCATTTCGACACCATCTTCGTTACCAGCGAGTTTGAAGCCCTGGTGCTGGAGAACTCTCTCATCAAGCGCCATATGCCCCGGTATAACATTCTTTTGAAGGACGACAAGGGCTATCCCTTCGTCCGCCTCTCCCGGGAGACCTATCCCCGCTTCTCCATGGTTCACAAGTGGGCTGGCGACGGCGCAAAATATTTCGGACCCTTCGGCGGGCGCTATGAGACCCGGCAGGCCCTGGATGCGGTGTGCGCGGCCCTGCGGCTCCCAACGTGCAACCGGAAATTTCCCAAGGATATCGGCGCGGAACGGCCCTGCCTGAATTTTCACATGGGGCGCTGCGACGGCTTCTGCCGCCCGGAGATGACGGCGGAGGAGTACAACCGCCGTATCCGTCAGGCCTGCCAGATGCTGGAGGGCAAGGCCAAGGATCTGCTGCGGGATATGACCGGCGAGATGGAGGCGGAAGCGGAAGCCCTTCATTTTGAGCAGGCGGCGGCAATTCGAGATCGGATCAACGCCATCAGCGCCCTGTCAAAAAAGCAGACTGTTATCGCCGGACTCTGCGCCGACACAGACATTTGGGGCCTTTACCGGGGCTCTGGGAAATGCTGCTACGCCATTCTGCATATGGAGGAAGGAAACCTGGCTGGCCGGGAGACAGAATTATTTTCCGCCCCCATAGAAGAGGAAGAGGCGGAAATGCTCTCTGCACTGACGGCCCAGTATTATCTTCCCCGCGCCATCCTGCCCCACGAAATCCTTCTGCCCTTCGAAACGGAGAACTACTGCGCGGAGCTTTCCGAGGTGCTGACGAAGCGGGCGGGCCACAAGGTCTGGGTCCACGTGCCGCAGCGGGGAGAAAAGGAGGAACTCCGCCGCCTGGCCCAGCGGAACGCCTCCGAGGAAGCGGAACGGGCTACCACCGCCGAGGAACGCACCGCCCATACCATGGCTCTGCTGGCTAAAATGCTGGACCTTCCCGCGCCCCCTAAACGGCTGGAGTCCTACGACATCTCCAACACCGGCGGCAGTGACATTGTGGCGTCTATGGTGGTCTACAGCGGAACCCGGCCTCTGAAAAGCGCTTACCGGCGGTTCCGCATCAAGGAGCTGAACGGACGGCCGGACGATTACGCCTCCATGCGGGAGGTCCTGCGCCGGAGGCTCCAGCGGGCGGCGGATGGGGACGAGCGGTTTTTGCCTCTTCCGGACGTGTTCCTCATCGACGGCGGCGAGACTCACGCACAGACGGCCCTGTCCGTTGCGCAGGAGTTCAGCGTAACGATCCCTATCTTCGGCATGGTGAAGGACGACCGCCACCGCACACGCGCCCTGGTGACGCCGGACGGCCGGGAAATCGGCATTGTGAGCAGTCAGGCGGTGTTTTCCCTCATCGGGCAGATTCAGGAGGAAACCCACCGCTTTGCGATCACCTACCACCACGAGAGCCATGGGAAAAGCGCCATGCGTTCCTCCCTGGACGGCATTCCCGGTGTGGGCCCCAAGCGGCGGGACGCACTGCGGAAGCATTTCGGTACCATCAGGGCCATTCGGGAGGCGGAAATTTCCGATTTGGCGGCGGTGGTCCCCCAGGCTGCGGCAGAAGCGGTATGGCGGCATTTCCACCCGGACCAGGAGCGGCCAGCAGGAGAAGAGAAGGCGTAAATGAGAACCCCCATTCAGTCATGCTTCCAGGAAAGGCAGACCGAATGGGGGCAGCGTCAATAGCCGATAATGAGGCCCTTCTCCATCGCGTAAAAGCTGGTCAGGCCCCGGCAGGGAAAGATTTCCACGCTCTTTACAGGCAGGTCCGCCAGAATTTGTTCCTTGAGCTTGACGGCCCCCGGCATATTCTCACAGTGGCAGATAATGACCTCGGCCCCGGCGCAGTCCTTGCTGTTCCGCATGAGGTCTGTGATGACTTGATATGTCTTCAGCTCTCCCCGAGCCTTTCCGGTAACATGGATGGTGCCCTGGGGGGTCGCCTCGGCCACGACGTGGATGCCCAGGGAGTGGAGCAGGGTGCCCACCAGGGGGCGCATCCGGCCGTTTTTGATGAGGTTGTCGAAGTTCTCCAGCGTGAAGCAGGTCCGCAAAGCCGCCTGATACAGCCGGAGCTGGGCGCAGATGTCCCCGAAGTGATTTCCTGCCTCCATCAGCGCGGCGGCCCGGCGAATCAGCAGGACCATGGCCCCGGCGGTTGCTTTGGAGTCAATGACGCAGATGTTCTTCTCCGGGTGCTCTTCCAGGACCATGTCGCGGGCGAGCATGGCGGCGTTGTAGGTGCCGGAGAGATTGGCCGAGATGGTGAAGCATACCGTGTTGTCTCCCTTCTCGAAGGCCCGTGCGAAGGCCGCAGGGGACGGGCAGGCGGTGGAGGAGGCCGCCTTTTCCGCCGCCATAGCCCCCAGCAGTTCTGGGACCTCCAGGCTGTCATTGTCGGTAAACTCCCGTTCGCCCACCTGGAGGCGCAGGGGCACGGTCTCGAAGCGCACCGTGCCGCTTTCAAAATCGCTCATGCGCAAGTCGCAGCTGCTGTCGCTCACAATGTTCCAAACCATATATTACTCCTTATGATGTGGTTTACGATACCACATTTTCTATTATCATATCGCAGAATGGCCCGTTTGTCAATGCAAAATCCAAGGTTTATCCCAGGGATTTCCACAGCCGGCGCAGGGAACGTCCTTCCGGAAAAAGAAGACGTCCTTCCCGGAAATACAGGGCGTTTGTTCCCTGGCGCGGGAACGGTGATTTTTCGGGCGGGTGAGGCGTTTACATAACAGTGTGGAAAACTCTGTGGAAAATGTGAAAAACCTTGAAATCAGAATGGCTTCTTCTGGTGGCGGGCGAATTATGAAAAATTCTGCCTGGCAACTTTTTGAGAAAAACCGCGCCCGTCCTCGGGAAAAGGCGGGAAAGGTTCTTTGACGGCGGAAGACTTGAACCAAAGGATTTCCTGTGCTATAATAAGCCAAGAGTGGTGGTTATGTTCGATTATGCGCGCCGTTTCCCAGGCGCGTGGGAAACCACCCAGCCGGCAGGACATTGGCACTTATTTTTTGCCGCCGGCTGCAAATCATACCGGAGAGAGGCCGGAGGAGAGAAAATCCGCCGGTCAGGAGGAACTATGCCAAAAAAACAAGACTACGGCAACGACAGCATTTCCGCCTTGAAGGGCGCAGACCGGGTTCGGAAGCGGCCCGGCGTCATTTTCGGCTCCGACGGCCTGGACGGCTGTGAGCACGCGGTATTCGAGATCTTATCCAACTCCATCGACGAGGCCAGGGAGGGACATGGCGCTTCCATCACCGTCACACGCTTCCTGGATCGCAGCGTGGAAGTCGAGGACGCTGGCCGGGGCTGCCCTGTGGACTGGAACGAGAAGGAGCAGCGCTGGAACTGGGAGCTGGTCTTCTGCGAGCTCTACGCCGGCGGCAAATACGACAACGTTTCCGGGGATAACTACGAATTCTCTCTGGGCTTGAACGGCCTGGGCTCCTGCGCGACGCAGTACGCTTCCCGCTATATGGATGTGACCGTCTGGCGGGATGGGTTTGAGTACCGCCTTCGTTTTGAGCGGGGGGAAATCGTAGGAGAACTGCAAAAGACCCCTCTGCCCAGAAACCAGGCGAAGAAGACCGGCACCCGCACCCGCTGGCTTCCCGACCTGGATGTGTTCACGGACATCGCTATTCCGGCGGACTACTTCACCGGCGTCATGAAACGGCAGGCGGTGGTGAACGCCGGGGTCCGCTTCCACTTCCGGAACGAAACGGAGGCGGGGCGGTTTGAGGAGACGGAGTTCTTTTATGAAAACGGCGTGGCGGACTATGTGGCGGAGCTGGCGGGCGAGAACGGACTGACGGCGCCGGTGTTCTGGCAGGCTGAGAAGAAAGGGCGTGACCGGGCGGACAAGACGGACTACAAGGTGAAGCTCTCCGCCGCCTTCTGCTTCTCCAACAAGGTCAATGTGGTGGAGCACTACCACAACTCCAGCTGGCTGGAGCACGGCGGCAGTCCTGAAAAAGCGGCGAAGTCTGCGTTTGTGTCCGCTATCGACAAGTATCTGCGGGACCAGGGGAAATACCAGAAGAACGAGAGCAGGATCACCTGGGCCGACGTGGAGGATTGTCTGGTGCTGGTGACGAACAACTTCTCCACCCAGACCTCCTATGAGAATCAGACCAAAAAGGCCATTACCAACAAGTTCATCTATGAGGCCATGACCGATTTTTTAAAGCACCAGCTGGAAATTTACTTTTTGGAAAACCCGGTGGACGCCGG
>CAOJHG010000099.1 GCA_948435975.1 uncultured Oscillibacter sp.
GAAGGCGTCCACGGCGTCCATGTCGCACATTTCCTTCAGGTCGTCGTAATCCCAAATGGCGACCTTCTGAATCTCGTGGGAGGTACGGAAGCCGTCGAAGAAGTTCAGGAAGGGGACGCGGCCCTCAATGGAAGCCAGGTGGGCCACAGGCGCCAGATCCATGACCTCCTGTACATTGCCCTCGCAGAGCATGGCGAAGCCGGTCTGACGGCAGGCCATAACGTCGGAGTGGTCTCCGAAGATGTTCAGCGCATGGGTGGACACGGTCCGGGCAGACACGTGGAACACGCAGGGAAGCAGCTCACCGGCGATCTTGTACATATTCGGGATCATCAGCAGCAGGCCCTGAGAGGCGGTGTAGGTGGTGGTCAGCGCGCCAGCCGCCAGAGAGCCGTGCACTGTGCCGGAAGCGCCGGCCTCGGACTGCATTTCCACCACCTTGACGGTCGTGCCGAAGATGTTTTTCTGACCAGCGGCGGACCACTGATCGACCAAGTCTGCCATGGGCGAGGACGGGGTGATAGGATAGATCCCCGCCACTTCCGTAAACGCGTAGCTGACGTATGCCGCCGCGTTATTGCCGTCCATGGACTTGAACTTTCTTGCCATATACTTACCTCCTATAAGTTCCGCCGCCGGGGATGACGGCAGTCTTTCCACAACAGGCAATCCGGCCTTCCGCCGAATTCCCATGCGTTGTCATTATAGCACGATTAAATTTCAATGTAAACCGCCGCTTTGTTATTTATTGCACAAATTTTTTCCCCTCTTATTGACTTCCTGGTAAACGATTAAATACTGCAATGAATTTCCAGTCCGCTCTTTTCTCCTTTTCCACTTTGTGCTATACTGGGAAAAACCATTTTACCATCAGGAGGTCAATGCTATGGTTGTCACAATCCGTTCCCTGGGCCTGAGCGGTATCCGGGGCTACGAGGTCAGCGCGGAGTGCTTCCTCTCCGGGGGACTGCCTGCCTTTGACATCGTGGGACTCCCTGACGCCGCTGTTCGGGAGGCGCGGGAACGGGTCCGGGCGGCGGTGAAAAACTCCGGCGCAAAGTTCCCCGTCAGCCGCATCACCGTCAACCTTGCCCCAGCGGGACAGAAAAAAGCCGGCACCGTCTACGACCTTCCTATCTTCGTCGGCCTGCTCGCCGCCAGCGGAGACCTTCCCGCCCCGCCTCCCGACGCCGCTTTCCTGGGGGAGCTCTCCCTCACCGGCGCCCTGCGGAGCGTCGCCGGCGTCCTGCCCATGGCCCTGGCAGCGGAAAAGGCGGGCATACGGCAGCTCTTCGTTCCCGCCTCCAACGCCGCAGAGGCTTCCCTCGCCAGCGGCCTGACCGTGTACGGTGTTCCCGATGTCGCCGCCCTGGCAGACCATCTTCGGGGAGACGCCTCCCTGCCCCCCGCTCCAGTCTGGACCCCGGAAGACAGCGGCGGCGGCCTTCTGGACCTTCAGGACGTTATGGGCCAGGAGAACGTAAAGCGCGCCCTGGAGATTGCCGCCGCCGGAGGACACAATCTCCTTCTCATCGGCTCTCCCGGCGCTGGAAAATCCATGCTGGCAAAGCGTCTGCCGTCCATCCTGCCGGACCTCTGCCGGGAAGAAGCCCTGGAATCCTCCGGCATCTGGTCTGTGGCGGGCATGACGGACCCAAAGCATCCCCTCCTGACCCGCCGCCCCTTCCGCAGTCCCCACCACACCACCTCCGCTTCCGCCCTGGCCGGTGGAGGGCCCGCTATGCGTCCAGGGGAAATCTCTCTGGCCCATAACGGGGTGCTGTTCCTGGACGAGCTGCCGGAGTTCCGCCGGGACGTGCTGGAGGTCCTGCGCCAGCCTCTGGAGGATGGGGAAGTGACGGTGGCCCGGGCCGGCGGAACGCTGCGCCTGCCTGCCCGGTTTCAGCTTATATGCGCCATGAATCCCTGCCGCTGCGGATGGCGGGGGCACCCGGACCGGCGGTGTACCTGCTCGGACAAGGACGCGGCCCGGTATGTGGAAAAGATCTCCGGACCTCTGCTGGACCGCATCGACCTGCATGTGACGGTGCCCTCTGTGGAATACGACGCCATGAGACGGAAGGAAACTCCAGAATCCTCCGCAGAGGTAAAAAAGCGGGTAGACGCCGCCAGAGCCGTGCAGACCCGGAGATTAGCGGGAACCGGGGCCATGTGCAACGCGCAGATGCGTCCGAACCAACTGGGGGAGTTCTGCCGCCTGGACGCCGCTGGGGATGGTCTGATGAAGAACGCTTTCCAGCGGCTTGGGCTGACGGCGCGTTCCCATGACCGCATTCTGCGGGTAGCCCGGACCATCGCGGACCTGGACGGCGCGGAGGACATCGGACCTGTCCACCTGGCCGAAGCGATCCAGTACCGGAACACGGACATTTTGAAGGGCTAGGCGGTTTCGTATTTCAAGCGCCGTTCATCCTCCGGAACTGCCAGCGCCGGAGCCGGTCCTTTGCGAAGGGAAAGCAAAAAAGAAGCGGCCCATTGCGGGACCGCCTCTTCAAAGCTGCAACGTATCAAAGTCAGGGATGGCTTACCGGCCAATAATGCCGTAGACCTTCTCCAGCAGCGCGGGAGAGACCTTTCCAGCCTCGTCGCCAACAAACTGATCGTACACGCCCTGGGTCGCCTCCACAAAGGGGGCCTTCTCAGGATAGTTGATCTCCATGCCGGCGGCGGCCAGGTCGTCAAGCCATGCAGTCTCCGCTTCGGCCAGGTACGCCCGCTCCCATACGCAGGCTTCCATACCGGCCTCGTCCACGACGGCTTGCAGGTCCGCGGGCAGGGCGTCATAAGCGGCCTTACTTACCATCAGGGGGGCGGCGGAGTAGACATGCTCGGTAACGCTGAGGTAGGTCTGAACCTCATTGAACTTGCTGGAGGTAATGACGCTGAGGGGATTCTCCTGGGCGTCGATAGTGCCCTGCTGGAGAGCGGTGAACAGCTCGCCGAAGGCCATGGGGGTGGGGTCCGCGCCCATAGCGGTGAAAGCGCCCATATGGATCTGGTTCTCCATGGTGCGGATCTTAATGCCCTTCAAATCCTCGGGAACGGTAATGGGCAGCTTGCTGTTGGTGATATTGCGCATACCGTATTCCATAAAGCCCAGGCCCTTAATGCCGATGTTGTCCAGACTGGCCAGCATTTCTTTGCCTACCTCGCTGTCGCACAGGAGCTGGCCCTGCTCGCTGTTTTCGAACAGGAAGGGCAGATCGAAGACCAGCAGTTCATCCGTGAAGCCCGCCAGTGCAGAACCGACCATAATGCCGGATTGGATGGTGTTGATCTGCATACCCTCGATGCAGTCCCGGTCGCTGGCCAGCTGCGCACTGTGGAACACGTCCATATGGATGCGGCCGCCGCTTTTCTCCTCCAGAAGCTCGGCGAACTTGAAGACGCCCTGAACTGCGGGATGATCCTCCGTATTGGCGCAGGATGCAACCCAGACGAACTCGGCCTCACCGGAACCAGCGTCTTCGCCAGAGGTCCCTTCAGTACCGCCGGAAGAGCTTCCGGAACTGGAGTCGCCGCCGTTCGTGGGTGCGCTGCTTCCGCCTCCGCAGGCAGCCAGGCCCAGGCACATCACCAGGGCAAGAAACAGGGTGAGCATTCTTTTCATGGTAAAACCTCCTAAATTATAGTACGCGAACGATTTCTATGCGGACGCCTATGCTCAGACGTCCGGCATAAACAAAGGGAATGGGGAGCCGGGGTCAGGTCATGAGGCCCATCAGCTTGGGAATCAGCAGGGAAATCGGCTCAAAGAAGACGATCAGCAGCAGCGCAATCAGGTTGGCCGCCAGGAACTTGACCATTGCCTTAGCGTTCTCCTCAATGGAAATCTTGGCAATCCCGCAGGAAACGAACAGGTTCACACCCAGCGGCGGCGTAGACATGCCAATGGCCAGATTCACAGTCATGATAATGCCGAAGTGAACCGGATTGATGCCGAACTGGTTGACGATGGGCATGAAAATCGGGGTGAGGATGATGATGGACGCAGTGACATCCATCAAACAGCCCACAAGCAGCAAGAAAAGGTTAATCAGAATCAGGATGACATACTTGCTCTCAGAGAGGCTGATGAGGAACGCGGCGATGGCGTCGGGAATCCGGGCAGAGGTGAGAATCCAACCAAAGCTGGAGGCCGCCGCCACAATGACCATGACCATAGCCGTACTCTTGCCCGCGTTCATCAGCAGGGCAGGCAGGTCCTTCAGCTTCAGCTCCCTGTAAATGAAGGTGCCCGCGATAAAACCGTAAATCGCCGCCACAGCCGCGGCCTCGGTGGGCGTGAAGATGCCGCCGTAGATGCCGCCCAGGACGATAAAGGGCATGACCAGGGCAAAAAACGCCTCTTTAAAGCTGACCGCCACCTTATGCCAGGAAAATTCCTGCTTCGCCAACAGGCCATAACCGTTCTTCTTTGCGGAGAAATACGCCACGATCATCAGCGCCGCGCCCACCAGGATACCAGGGCCGAAGCCTGCCGCGAACAGCGTGGAAATGGACACCGAACCCGCAATGCCATAGTTTACCATGGGCAGAGAGGGCGGGATGATAACGCCGATGGCCCCTGCTACGGACATCAGCGCCGCCGCGAAGGGCTTGCTGTATCCCGCCTTGACCATCTCGGGAATCATAATGCCGCCAATCGCCGCCACCGTAGCAGGACCGGAACCGGAAATAGCCGCGAACAGCATACAGGTCAAAATCGCCACCATCGCCAGGCCCCCGGTGAAGCTGCCCAGCAGGGAGTTGCAGAAATTGATGAGCCGCCGGGAAATGCCGCCGCCTTCCATCAGGCTTCCCGCCACCATGAACAGCGGGATTGCCAGCAGCGGGAAAGAGTCCACGGAGGTAAACATCCTCTGGGCGATCACCAGCATGGGCGTGGAAGAGGCGGCGCTGATCGCAATCAGGCAGGAGGCCGCCAGCACCACCCAGATGGGGAAGCCCAGGACTGCGGTAACGAGAAAAGTAATGAACAGATATGGCGCCATTTTGCTCAGCCCTCCTTCTTCTCCGGTGCGGTGAACGCTTTGACTGCGTGGACCGTCTCAATCACATAGCGGATCACGCAGAACGCCATCCCAATGGGAATCGCGCAGTACATGGCCCACATCGGCAGGCGCATGGCAGGGGAAAGCTGGCCGGACTGCATCTGAGTTGCCACGATATCCGCCCCCAGCTTCATAATCAGCAGGCACACCATCATGCCGCCAAGCTGTACAATGATATTCAGCAGCTTCTGTACCTTCTTCGGCAGTATCAATACAAAGGCCTCCACGCCCAGATGCGCTCCAGTCTTGATGCCGTAAGCGCAGCCGAAATACGTGATGTAAACCAGCAGGTAGCGGGACAGTTCCTCCGACCAGGGCAGGGACGCCTTGATGAAAAACCGGAAGACCACCTGCAAAAAAACCACCACCGACATCACCGCCAGCATCACGGCGCAGCAGTAACCCTCAAAATTGTCCGCTAACTTTTTTATCATGTTCCTCTCCACCTCTTTCAAAATTTTCATGCTCCTCCAACCGTGGGGAAGCGCCCTCCTCTCCATTGCGCTTCATATCCCCTCGGACACAGACGCCATGCTCTTGAACCGCTTCAGATTGCTCTCCATATGCTCCTGCATCGCTGCCCTGGCCTTTTCCGGGTCCCGACTCTGAATGGCGTCCAAAATCAGCCGGTGATACTTCAAGCCGTTCTGCACACCGATGGCCTCCGTGGTATGCAGGATAGACGGAATCAGCAGGTTTTCGTAGGAATTGTAAATTTGCAGCGCCAGCGTATTCTGGGTGCAGGCGCAGATCAGCTTGTGGAATTCCAGGTCCGTATTTACGTACTGCTCGTAATTCCCCGTCTCCTCCTGCATCCGCTGGTAGTTCCGCGCCAACTGCTGGATCTGCTCCTCTGTCGCCTTCCGGGCCGCAGCCTCTGCCGTGGAGCTTTCAAACATGCTGCGGAAGGCATAAATCTCTTCCATATCCCGAGTATCCAGGGAGAGCAGGAAGGCCGGGCGGAAATAATCTGCCAGCCGGTTCACCCGGACGAAAGAGCCTTCCCCCCGCCGGGTCTCGATCAGATTCTCCCCCGCCAGCTTCTGCACCGCCTGACGCACCGTTCCCCGGCTCACGTTCAGCAGCTCCATCAACTGATGCTCTGAGGGGATCTTCTCCCCTGGGGCCCACTCCCCCATCAGGATCTGGTTCTTCATCTGCTGGTAGACCTGTTCGCCCACATTGATCTTCTTGATTTCTACCATTCCGGCCACTTGTAGGACATCCTCCTATAGACAACGCACATCTGTCATCTCTCAAAATGTATGTCTACTATACCATCTTCCCTTCCGCCCATTCAATTCGCATTTATGATGAAAAGAACCATAAAATTTGTAAAAAATCACTTGTACACCAGTGGATAAGTTTCCATTTTTCACTATTTCATCCAAAAGTCCCACCAGCTTTCCGCCCCGAAACCGCCCAAAATGTTCAAAGAAATCCCCCGGAGGCACACAACAAGCGCGTCTCCGGGGGATTTGTCCGATTCCATTTTTGCGGGATGAGGCTTACTCTACAGCGGCCGCAGCCTCCTCTTCCTTCATCCCATTTTCCTCCTGGTGCGGGACCATCTCCTCCGCCTTGTTCTGGTAGACCTGGAGGCCCGTTCCAGCAGGAATCAGCTTGCCGATGATAACATTCTCCTTCAAGCCAATCAGGTGGTCCGCCTTGCCCTTGATAGCGGCCTCCGTCAGCACCTTTGTCGTTTCCTGGAAGGACGCCGCAGACAGGAAGGAATCCGTTGCCAGGGATGCCTTGGTAATGCCCATCAGGAGCTGGGTGCCTTCCGCGTGGCGCAGAGGCTCGCCGGTCTCCTGGCGCTCCCCGCTGGCGTTGCGGCGGTCAATCTCCCTGTTGGCGTTCTCCAGCTCCAGAACATCCACCATGGAGCCATCCAGCAAGTTCGTATCGCCGGCGTCCTCCAGCCGGACCTTGCGCATCATCTGCCGGACAATCACTTCGATGTGTTTATCATTGATGTCCACGCCCTGCTGCCGGTACACGCGGAGAACTTCCTGAATCAGATAGTTGTACACCGCGTCCGCGCCCCGAATCCGGAGAACGTCATGGGGGTCCAGCGCACCATAAGTCAACTGGTGGCCCGCCTCAATGGTGTCCCCGTCCCGCACCTGAAGGCCCGTATGAGGCACAGCATAGGTCCGGGTGTCTCCGTCGTCAGGATTGGTGATGATAATATTCAGCAGGCTTCCCTTGGCGGCTTCCTCAAAACGGACAGAGCCGCCGCTTTCCGCCAGGGTCGCCATAGGCT
>CAOJHG010000100.1 GCA_948435975.1 uncultured Oscillibacter sp.
TCAGCCTTCCGCCCGTCTGTCTCGGCGTCCCGCTTGCAAGTCGTTTTCCGCTTTCTTTCTTCACTGCTCAACTATCCTTTCAGCGCGTCTCGTGCCTCTAAAGTGGCGCGGTGTACGGGATTTCCCCGCTCCTCCATTTCCTCAATGGTCATCTCTAGTCCCATCAGCATCCCTGCGTCAATGTCTTCATAACATATTTTCCGCAGTTTGTCTACCCCTGGAAAGTCTCGGGAGGGCTCGATATAGTCCGCCAGGTAGATAATTTTTTCCAGCAGCGTCATGTTCGCCCGGCCTGTTGTGTGCCAGCGGATAGCGTTGGTCAGTTCCTCGTCCGCTCCAAAGACGTCCCGAGCGATGGCTGCGCCGGTCTTGGCATGAAGGAGCTTTAAGGCTTCCCGCTCCAGGCTGTCCAGGGGGATGCTGTAGTGCCCGCACAAGGCAAGCTGGTCCGTCATGTTCAGCTTTTTCGTACAGTCATGAAGCAGCGCCGCCCGCCGGGCCTTCTCCACATCGCCGCCCCAGCGCTGTGCCAGATGAATGGCCTCCTGTTCCGTCCCCAGAACGTGTGGAATCCGTTTATGCTTCAAGTAGGACAGCGCTGCGGGCCGCAGCAAAGACAACGGAAGATTTTTCAGGTCCGCATGGGTCCCATACAGGTTCTCCCGAAGGATGTACCCATACACCGCTGGAGGCAGGAGCATCCCCCCATCCCCTTTTGCCAGGCGGCCACGCAGTTCTGTAGACGAAACCTCCACTACGCCGGGGATGGTCAGGGTGAAAATGCGGGCTTGGGGGAACTGACTGTATAAATACGCCCGCTGAATAGAGAAAAGCTCTTCCGTATCCTCCTCTGTTCGCCCAAAAGCCGCTACGCCTGCCAAAGAGAGGATTTCCTCCGGAGCGTGCCAGGTGTGGAGCGTGAGGAACATATCCGCTCCCATCAGCAGCCAAAGCCCAGCATCTGGATATCGGGCGTGAAGCTGGGTCAGGGTGTCAGAGGTATAGCTGCTGCCAGCCCGGTGCAGTTCGATATCCAGCACCTCCACCCGTTCGTCAAGGCCCAACTGTTCCGCTGCCAGACGGGTCAGCTCCAAGCGCTGCTCTGGTGTGGGACCTTCTGCCGGGAACTGCTTGTGGGGCGGATGGCCAGTGGGGATTATCAAAAGTTTATCCAGCTTTAGAAGCTCGAATGCCGCCCGGGCAGCGGTAATATGTCCCAAATGAGGCGGATTGAAGGTGCCGCCGTATACGCCGATCTTCAAAAAATGCCACCCTTTCCTGAATGCTTAATCTTTCCCTGTCTTGCGTGCGCCCTTCTTTCTCGGAAGCTGGATGCGCTTTTCCCTGGGTTTGGAGTGGGTCTCTCGGTAAAGGACAAATTTTGAGCCAATCACTTGGACTACCTCGCTGCGGGTTGCTTTTGCCAGTTCTGCCGCAGCAGTGCGGGCGTCGTACTCAAGATTGTTGTCCAGCACCCGGCCCTTGATGAGTTCTCTGGCTTCTAAGGCGTCGTTGGCCTGCTTGATGAGATTTTCACCAATGCCCTCCTTGCCGATTTGCAGAATGGTATCAATGCCGTTTGCAAGCCCCCGCAAATAGGCCCGCTGTCCGCTTGTTAAATCCATATTGTTCCGCCTCTCTTTCCTTGGACGCTCATTCTCTCAAATAAGTTCCCAGCTTCTCCGCAAACGCTGCCAGAGCCTTCCCGCGGTGAGAAATCGCGCTCTTTTCCTCTCCGCTTAGCTGTCCAAAGGTCTTCCCCATTCCATGTACCAGGAAAATAGGGTCGTAGCCAAAGCCCTCTGTGCCAATCGGTGCAAAGGCAATCGCGCCGTCACAGCGTCCCTCCGCCGTCAGGGTGTCTCCGTTAGGAAAGACGCAGGCCACAGCGCAACTAAAATGAGCCGCACGGGTGGTCTGGCCCCGGAGGCCCTCCAGCAGAAGCATACACCGCCCCCGGTCATCCAATTCATCGCCGCCGTAGCGGGCAGAATATACGCCAGGGCCGCCGTTCAGCGCATCTACACAGAGTCCGGAATCATCAGCGATGGCAGGAAGCCCCGCCGCTGTGCAGACAGCCTTCGCTTTCAGCATGGCATTTTCCGAAAAGGTAGTCCCGGTCTCCTCCACCTCCACGGACACGCCCGCTTCTTCCAGGCTGACCACCTGGACCCCGAGCGCCGATAAAATCTCACGCATTTCCGCCAATTTTCCTGGGTTATGGGTCGCCAGTACGAATTTCTCCACCATATTAAAACGTTCCTCCCAGTGCTTCTTTTTGGATTGCCAGTAGCTCTTTGCCGCCCTTCAGACACAAGCGCACCAAGTCTTGCTGCTCCGTTGCTGTAAAGGCTCTGCCCTCGCCAGTGCCCTGGACCTCGATCAGCTCTCCCAGTTCATTCATGACGCAGTTCAGATCTACCTGAGCCCGGCTGTCCTCGCTGTAGCACAAGTCCAGCAGAGCCGTGTCGTCTACAATTCCAGCGGATACGCCTGTAACCCAGTGCTGAATGGGGCTTTCTTCCAGTTGCCCATCCTCCACCAGCCAGCGGCAGGCCAGTGCTAACGCCACAAAGCCTCCAGTAACGGAAGCCGTCCGAGTGCCGCCGTCGCCCTGGAGCACGTCGCAGTCGATGGTGATGGTCCGCTCTCCCAGCCGTTTCAGGTCCACGGCCCCCCGGAGGGACCGGCCAACCAAACGCTGAATCTCCGCGCTGCGCGGTGACAGCTTTAACTTGGCTACATCCCGTTTGCTTCTCTCCCGGTTGGCCCGGGGAAGCATGGCGTATTCCGCCGTCACCCAACCCTCGCCGCAGGGCACGTGGGGCGGGATACGTTCCTCCACGCTGGCACAGCAGAGGACCTTCGTGTTCCCGCACTCAATGAGGCAGCTTCCCTCGGCAAATTTGATAAAATCCGTTGTGATCTTTGCGGGCCGCAGTTCGTCAAAGGCCCGGCCGTCTTCTCTTGTCATTCCGCTTCCACCTTTTTTGTTGAAATAGTCGAAATAAATATCAAATTACAGGGGATACAGCGCTGCGCCGGACAATTGCTTAAGTTTAAGGAGGACGAGCCTGGAAGACAAAAACCATCCTTCCCAGGCTTCCCGAAAATCTTGCGTTTTTGGGGCGTCCAATAAATTATTCTGGGGCTTCCAACATAGCCCGCATCCAGCGTTCCGCCGCAGACCGGACATGTTTTCAGCACAACCGCACCTCCTTAAATAATGGCTTCCGCATACTCCTCCGAGTCGAAGGGGCGCAGGTCGTCGATGCCCTCTCCAACGCCCGCCAGCTTCACCGGCACACCCAGTTCCTTTGCAATTGCCACAGCAATGCCGCCTTTGGCCGTGCCGTCCAGCTTCGTGAGGATGATGCCGGTCAGTCCTGCCGCCTCTTTGAAAGTCTTCGCTTGAATCAAGCCGTTTTGTCCTGTGGTCGCGTCCAATACCAGCAGGGTCTCCCGCGCTGCACCAGGGCACTCCCGGTCGATGATCTTCGAGAGCTTTGCCAGCTCCGCCATGAGGTTCGACTTGTTGTGGAGCCGTCCAGCGGTGTCGCACAGTACCACGTCCACTCCGCGAGCTTTTGCGGCCTGGAGCGCGTCAAACAGCACCGCGCCGGGGTCCGCTCCCTCATGCTGGCGGATCAATTCGCACCCGGCCCGCTGCGCCCAAATCTCCAATTGGTCCGCCGCCGCCGCCCGAAACGTGTCCGCCGCGCACATCATGACCCGCTTGCCGCCAAGCTTCAGCAGCCGCGCCAGCTTGCCGATGGAGGTGGTCTTCCCCACACCGTTTACACCGATGAAAAGGAATACACAGGGACTGGTAGATACATTTACTTCCGTTGTGCCAACGTCCAGGGCTTCCACAATGATCTGCCGGAGAGCCATCCTGACCTCCTCCTGACTGACCAGCTTTTCCTTCCGGACCCGCTCCCGCAGCTTTTCCACGGTCTCGATGGCGGTCTCCATGCCCAGGTCCGCCAGAATCAGCGTTTCCTCCAGCTCCTCAAAAAAGGCTTCGTCCGCCTCTGTGTAGGTGGAGAAAAGATTGGTCGTGATTTTTTTCAGCTTGTCAAAAAAGCCCATAGTGACCTCCAGAATCAGGAATTTGTTTTTTTCGCGTCGTAGTCGATTTTCTTCCCGCAGTGGGGGCAGTAATCCGCATTGTCCCGGCCCAAAAAGTCTCCGCACTCTGGACAGCGCTTCCAGCGGAAAAGCAGGAACGTCCCGGCCAGCAGGACCCCAAGGCCAAGCAGACACACCGCGACCCCTGAATCTGCATACGCCCCCAGCAGGCCGAGGACGATTCCAAAGAATACCATCCCTTCTGCCAACTGAAGCTTTTGTTTTAAGCTCATACCCGGCCCTCCCAATCAGCGACTTTTTCCAATCGAAATTACCACGCCGCCCGAAATCATCATAGCAAAGGCGCCAATGGCCAGCGTTTTGTTATCGGTAAGAAAAATCAAGCTCAGGCCCATGCCGAAGAGAAGCAAGGCTATGATTTCGTGCAATCCGATCTTCACGAGCGCTTACAGCTCCTCTCCGCAGCGCTTGCACTGCCGGGGGAACTCAATGAACCCCTGGAACTTCCCACAGTGCGGGCAGCGGTTGACGGTCAGATGAAACAAAATGTTTGCAATCATGATTGCAATGCCAGCGAGAACACCGCCGCCGTTATCAAAAAGGGTCAGAAGAATCGCCGCGGCTGCATAGCCTAAAAGACCAATCCAATTTCCTGCGGTCCTGCTCATATAAATACACTTCCTTTATCGGTTCTATTTTATTCGATGCCCAATTCCTTTGCCATGTCATTGAGGTTGATGGTCAGCATTTTGCTTACGCCTCGCTCCTGCATCGTCACGCCATAGAGTACATCCGCTTCCTCCATAGTGCCCCGGCGGTGCGTGATGACGATGAACTGCGTCCTTTCCGCCAGCCCCCTCATGTAACGGGCGTAGCGGGTCACGTTCACGTCGTCCAGCGCCGCTTCGATCTCGTCCAGAACACAGAACGGCGTGGGGTGGACCTTCAAAATAGAGAAGTACAGCGCGATGGCAACAAAGGCTTTTTCACCGCCGGAAAGGAGAGAGATGGTTTTCAGCGTTTTTCCCGGCGGCTGGGCCTTGATTTCAATGCCGCAGTTCAAGATGTCGTCCTCGTCCTCCAGCTCCAGGCAAGCCGCGCCGCCGCCGAAAATCTCCGCAAAGGTCTTCTGAAAGCTCTCGTTCAAAAGCCGGAACTGTTCTGCGAAAATACGGGTCATCTCTTCTGTAATGCCGCCAATGATATCCTCCAGGTCCCGTTTAGCTTTCTCTACATCGTCCCTCTGGTCTGTCAAATAAGTATACCGGGCGTTGACGCGCTCAAACTCCTCAATTGCGCCAATGTTAGGAGTGCCCAGGGCGGTGATGTCCCGTTTCAGTTCGCCGATGCGCCGGGTGGCTTTGGAAACACTCTCCAGCTCCAGACGCTGGGCCTGGGCCTCGCTGTGGCTCAGTTCGTAGTGTTCCCAAAGACGGTCGATGATCTGCTTTTCCTCCAGAGAAGAAGTGGCTAATTTCTGTTCCAGCCGAGAGACAGACCGTTCCAGATTCAGAAGCTTTTCGTTCATCTCCTGACTGGCCTTGTTTTTTGCGGTGCGCTCGGCCTCCATAGACAGTTTTTCTTCACTCAGTACCGTTAAATGCTCCTGGCATGCCTGACTTCGCCATGCCAAGGCCGCGATGGTCTTCTTGCGCTGGCCAATCTCTCTCTGTGCTCCCTCAATGGTCCAACGGTAGGATTGCAGGCGTTCTTCCTTTTGCCTGCGGTCTCCGGTAAGTTCTAGTGCAAGACGGCGCAGATCCTCCGCACGTTGGAGGGTCGCCTCCCGCTCTGCCGTCAGGGCCGCAGACTGCTCTTTCTTTCCAGCAATCTGCTCTGCCAGGGCGTTGACGCGGTCTTGCAGCTCTGTTTGACCAGATAGGACCTCCACCGCCTTTTCCCGGCAGGACGCTGCTATGGCCTCTTGTTCCGTAATTTTCCGCTCTGTCTCGGCGGCCCGGGCCTCGTTGACGGTAAGGCGGTCTGTCAAGGTCTCCCACTCTGACATCAATGCCCTCAGCCCCTCTTCAAGTGTGCGGCGCTGAAGATCATAGTGGTTCTTGGTGCCCTCCAAACGCAGGACCTCGTCCTCAGCCTGGCGGCGCTGAACCTCCGCTGTCTCCAAATCGTAGCGTGCGGCGGTCAGTTCCCGGTTCAGGGCGGACTCCTCCTCCTGGGCGGCGGTCAGCTTTGCCTGCATAGCGGCGGACTGCCCATGAAGGCGCTCCAGCTCTGCCGCCCGGCTCAGCACACCGGCATTTCGAGAGGTGGAGCCGCCGGTCATGGAGCCGCCCCGATTGATAACTTGACCGTCCATGGTGACGATGCGGAAGGCGTTCTGGTATTTCCGGGCCATGGCGATGCCGCAGTCCAGGTCCTCCACAATCACTGTCCGTCCTAAGAGATTTTGAAATATGTTCCTGTATTTCTCATCATAGGAAATCAACTGGGACGCGACGCCCACATAGCCCATCTCCTGCTCAATTCCGTTCTGGCGCAGTTCCTCTCCATGAATGGCGGTCAACGGAAGGAAGGTAGCCCGTCCCCCATTCTGGCGTTTCAGAAAGCTGATGGCGGCTTTCGCGTCTTCCTCCCGGTCTACCACGATGTTCTGAAGGCCCGCCCCTAACGCGATTTCAATAGCAAGGGTGTACTGCTGCTCTGCCTTCATCAATCCTGCCACTGGACCATGGATGCCCCGCAGACTGTTCTTTGCCTGACAGACCAGCTTTACCGCCTTGGAAAAGCCCTCATACTCCCGCTCCATCTCGGTCAGGAGTCGGATGCGGTTTTCCAGGGCCCCGGCATCCATAGTCAGCTTCACCCTCCGTTCCGAAGCGGCAGCGGCACGGCGTTCCCGGTCCTGCATCCGCATGGTGTGTCCCGCAATGATGTTGGCAGCGGAAGAGGCTTCGTCCTGGGCCTCCTCTAAGGCGCGGCGGTTGGCGTTCGCTTCTTGCTCTGCGGCCTGAGCCAGTTTTTCCGATGCGGTGCGTTCCGTCTCCAGGTTCGCCCGCCGTTCCGCTATCTGCCCATTTTCTGCGGCAATGGCGGCGGCTTCCGCACGGGCTTCTGCGGCGGCGGCGACAGCAATAGCTTCCTTGGCACGAAGGGACTCCGCCTCCGACTGCTGTCCTCCTGCCTGGGCAGCAGTTTCCCGGGCGTTGGCAAGCAGTGCGTCCAAGGCTCTGTTCAGCTCTCTCAGCCGGGCC
>CAOJHG010000101.1 GCA_948435975.1 uncultured Oscillibacter sp.
CGCAGTTCCTCCCGCGCCCCGTTCAGCAGCTCCTGATACCGCACATAGGCCGAGTTGTCAAACAGTTTTCCTAAAATCTCATTCTTCTTCTCGGGGTCCGCCTTCAGAAATTCCTTGAACTCTCCCTGAGCCAGCATTACGATTTTCCGGAACTGGTCCGCGTTCAGGCCCAGCAGCTCTTTACAGCGGTCCGTCACCTTTGTGGCGCCCGTGATAGGGTCCTTTTCCGGCTCTTGCAGCTCTGCATCCACCTTTGCGCCGCCGAACTGGCTGTCCGTTCCCCGCACCCTCGAATAATGAATGGTCCGGGTAACGCTGTACACCTTTCCCCCCTGTCTGAATTTTAAGACGACTCTGGTATCCTCCGTTTTATCCACAAAGTCGCAGTGCAGCATTTCCGTCTTCCGCTCCGAGCCGCTGGCGGTCCCATAGAGGGCAAACATGATGGCGTCGAAAATCGTGGTCTTTCCGGCTCCGGTATCCCCCGAAATCAAATAGAGTCCATGGGTAAGCCGGTCAAAATCCACCACCGTTTTTTTCGCATAGGACCCAAAAGCGGTCATTTCCAGTATGATCGGTCTCATTTTACTTCCTCCTGTTTCCGCACAAACCGCATGAGCTCCTGAACCTGCCGCTCAACTGCCTCTCTCTCGTCGTCCTGTCTGGAGCGGCGCACCTGCTCTCCCACGAACCGAAGCAGCGCCTGCTCCTTGGGGCCGGGTTCCTCTCCGTCCCGGCGGGAAGCGTAGAAGTCTATAAACAGCTCTTCCACCGCCTTATCATCCGTCGAGCGGGCCGTTGAGCTGGAAGAAACGGCGCCGAACGGCATATATTCCGAGATCATTTCCATCACAATACTGTCCCGGCTTTCAAACAAGCTGCGGAAAAACTGATACAGCTCTGGTTCCGTCCGCCGGTCTGTCAACACAATCCGGACGTACTCGCCGCGGGAAGTGTTCTGGAGCTCCGCATCCTGAATTTCGCAGTAGGTCCCTCTAATTTCCCGCATGGGATGCAGCGGTGGGATCACCAGCGTCTTTATGGCTGGCTCTGTCCCTTTAGGCCCCAGCTCCACCAGGACAGGCCCTTTCGCTTGCTGCCTTGTCTCGTTGAAGTGGTAGCACAGAGGCGAGCCAGCATAACGCACCGCCTCCCGCCCAACGGAATAAGAGGAGTGGATATGTCCCAGCGCCACATAATCGAATCCGTCAAAGGCTGTGTAATCCACCTGGCCCACGCCGCCTACCATGGACTCCGAGCCGCCCCGGACCGCCTCCACGCCATTCGCTGTGACATTCTGATGGGCTACCAGGACGTTCCTCTGCGTGAAATCAACATTCTGTTCCGCCAAAAGCCTCCGCACCGCCGTATCATAGTCACGGATTCCGTCGTCCTCCAGCTTTTGAGCCACCAAAGCGGGAAACACATAGGGCATCAGCCAAAAGGTGACAGGTCCATCCTGGTCGGAGAGGGTCACATGAGGAAGCTCCTTGGACAGAACGCCGGAAATGTAAACCTTCTGCTGTGCCAGCAGGCTTCCGCCGAAGGACAGCCGCTGCCCGGAATCGTGGTTTCCCGCCGCCATCATAAACGGAATATCCATCCCGGCCAAAGCAGTCATCATTCTATCCAGCAGCGCCACCGCGTCTCCAGAAGGCGCGCTCCGGTCATAAATATCGCCTGCGGCCACAACAGCATCCGGGCGGACGGTCTGGACCAGCTCCAGAAAGCGGTCTACCCACGCCTGCTGGTCTCCCTTTTCCATCAAAGAAACGCCGTGAATGGATTTCCCAAAGTGCAAATCTGCCAAATTCAAAAATTTCATAAGCTCCTCCTTTTCAGGAATTCCCAACGCACTCCTTAATTCCCGCCGCCTGTCAGAAACGCAAGAGCAAATTGGGCGCATTCCACAGGTCCTCCGCGCCTAACGATTTTGAGGCGCAGAAATACCTGTTCATTATACCATAACGACACCCAGATACCAGACGTTTTAGCAAAAATCCCGAAAACTATACCTGCTCTCTGCGGAACGCCGGTCAAATAAAAGCGGGGCCTCCAGAAAATCCTGAAGGCCCCGCTGTAGGGGTTCGCTGGTTTCAGACAGGGAAGAAGCCCGCCTTATGGTTTATTCCGTCTCTTCCTTCTTCCGGGGGGCAGTCAGCCGCAGTACGGCCAAGCCAGCCGCAGAGGTCAGGCAGAGCGCGGACCACATGGCTGCCGCGGCACTGTCGCCTGTCTCGGGTGTCATATCCGCCAGAGGCACTTCTTCCTCGGGCACATAGACATACTCTTCCTCCTCGGGGTCCCAGGTCTTGACGTAGGTCAGAGGCACATCGTCATCAATCACGGTGACTTCCTCAGGAGCGCCAGGAACATTAGGATCAGGAATCTCCGTCACGACCGGCGGGGTTCCGGGAGGATTCCGCGGGGGATTGCTCGGGGGCGGGGGATTATCCGAGGGAGGAGGCGTCTCCGGCGTGTTAGTAATGGTGACAGCGCTGCCGTCCTGGGTCTTTACACTGGTGTAGCCAGGTACGCCGACCTCATCCACCGTCCAAGTCTCCTCAGGAGAAAGATCCGTCCACTCGTAATACCAGCCGTTTTCATCGCTGAGGGTAACATACGCCTGGATGCCGCTGCTGTTGCGCAGAGCGACCACAATGCTGCTGGGCCGTGCGGAGGCATTGCCTTCGTCGTTCCAGACCTTGGTAACGCTCAAGCTGACCAGCTCCGGGTTGGGGGTCCTGTAAACGTTCTTGATGGTGACCTCAGTTGTGGCGCCAGCCTTCACGTCTACGGGGTCCTTATCTACCGTATGCGTCCAGTTGTAGTCCTTAATTGCCGCAGATTCAGCGTCTTCAACCACCTTGTACTCACCAGCTTTGAGTCCGCTGATGGTCTTGCTTCCACTGCCGGTGATGGTGATGACAGCCTTGCCGTTGACAAATGTCACCGTGCTTGCGGCATTGTTGTTGTCAACGACAGGATACGTGCCGTTCTCGTCCGCGTCAGGAGCTGTCACAATGAACTTATACTCCTTTGTGGTGCTGGCACTATCCGGGCCGCCGTCAACTTCCTTGGTGATTTTCAGATTGGCAGTGTAATCATTGACACAGGTAACTTTGGTATAGACCGTCGTAATCTCGCCAGATGCGCTCGCACCAGTCTGCACCTTCTCACCAGGCAGATTCCACTTGACCGCCGCGCCGTTGGAGTTTGTTTCAACCACAGTATACAGGGTACCATAGGGAAGATCCGTCAGAACAATGCTGTCGCCGTCCTTCAGACCGACCAGGACCCCTTCCACTGTCTTGCCGTTCACTTCCATCGGAACAAGCGGCATCTGGACCTTTTCACTGCTCTCGTCCGCGTGCTTCAAGACGCCATACACAGTGCCCACGCCCATCTCGCCATCAATCTCGCTATTGTTGACCTTGCTCTCGCCATAGATGGAAGCGCCGTCCGTGCGGGACAGGGCGATTTGGAAGGTATACTCGCTGTCGTCGTTCTCCTTGCCCACGACCGTCTTGCTCAGCTCAAAATCCTGAGCACCGGAGCCGATGACCATGCTGCCGTTGCAGCCAATGCCTGTGCCGGAATAGCCGTATTTTCCGCCTGCTGTGTTATCAGCAATCCGTACTTGTACCGCCCCCTGCGCACGCTGAACATCTTCAGCGCTGACATGCGGCTTGCCAGAAAAAGAACCCGTGGAAGGAGAAACCGTGCGGTTCAGGTCGTCATACGACAGGCTGATGCCGCCCTTTTCCCAATTATACAGGCCGCCGCCCAGCGTATATCTGGAAATGCTGATTTCCGGTCCATAAACAGAATCAGGATCAAAGAGCACTCCCAATGGCTGTCCTGCAATATACACCGTGTCGTTGTCATTTCCATGGATGATCATTCCGTCATTCACATGGATCGTGACATCCGAGTAGTAGCAGCAGGAAATCGCATAGGCGTACCAATCTTTGAGAGAATCTATAATTCCATTGCCGGTCACTTCAACATTGCTGAGTATGCCAACAGCACCTCTCTGAATGTAAAGGCCGCCGCCGGCAAAGGCAGCATCAGGCTCCATGGCATAATCACGGTTGCCTTTGGCGCTGTTTCCAATGATATCGCCCTTGGTGATGGTCGTCGTTCCACGATAAGCAGAAATGCCGCCGCCAACGCCGTAGGAAATGTTGTTACTGACCGTTCCGCCGCTCATCTCAAAGGTAGGGTCGCCATGCACCAACAAATCATTGACGTTGCCAACAGAGATACCGCCGCCGGAGGCGTTTACACCGTGCGCCTTGTTTTGGTAGACCTCACCGCCGGACATCACAGCCTGACCGCCCACGATAACCACGCCGCCGCCGGAAGCACCGGAGCCGATTGCGGTATTGTGGTGAATCGAGCCGCTTTGAATCTCCAGCGTACCCTCGCTGTAGATACCGCCGCCGTAAATGGAGGAATTATAGCGGACCTCGCCGCCCGCCAGACAGACGCTGCCGTTGTTGTTGGTCACAGCACCTCCGTTTGCCAGCGCGGAGACATTGTGGAACAGGTTGTTCTGGAGAACCGCACCGTCGCCGATGACCAAATTACCGCCATTCACCTGAACCATGCCCTGTGCAGCTGTAACCTGGCCTTCAATCGTGTTGTGGAACTCGTCGCGTTCGCTGATTTTGCCGCCGCCGTCAATCACGATATTCGACAGCGTCAGTCCTCCGCTCACCACAACGAGCGCACCGGTGTAGCTGGGATAACGCATCAGAGTGACCTTGTTTCCAGTGTCCCAGCTCTCATCCCCGGCAACACTGACTGCGCCGACAATGAAGATTTGGTTGAATCCGCAGGTATTTGCGATTTCCAAGGCCTTCTCAAAGGTTGCAACAGGGGTCTTAGAGCTGCGGCCGGAATTTTCGTCACTGCCCAGAACGCCGCCCAGGTAAACGCCGGGATTGTCGCTCTTGTGCAGAACGATGTCTCCTGCCTCGTTCACCGCAACGGCTGTATTGCTGTCCTTCTCCAAGCCCTTTACAGTCACGTCCGCAGCAATCGCCGCAGCCGCTTCCGCCGTCAGGCCCTTCAGCAGAACAACGTCGTCACGCAGGGCGGTTCCGTTCAGTTCCTTCAAGGTCGCCTCGTCCAGTGTGATGCTGAGCTTTCCAGTAAAGTCCTCGCTGGCTGTCAGGAACTTGCCCCGGGCCAGGGAGACATTCAGGATCTCATGCTCGCCGGACAGCGTTACCGTACCGCTGTTGAATGTGACAGAGTTGGCGTCAGACAGGTTTGTTTTGCCGTCCAGCGTCAGACTGCCGCCATTCACAAGGATATTGCCCTGGAGCGTGCCGCCGCCGGTAAGCGTCAGACTGCCCCCATCCTTGAGGTCAAACAGGTCCGCAGCCGCCGCCTTGAAACTGCCGTTTGCCAGGTCAAAGGTGACTGCTTTGCCAACCTCGATGGTATTGGCGTCTTTAGAGGAATTGATGGAGTTTTTCTCTTCGGTAACTGCCAATACAATTGTGTCTTCAGTTCCAGCCGTCTTGACAGCTTCTTCAAGCGTGATATACTCCGTCTCACCAATCTTGGCAACAGCAGGGGGCGTTGTTGTCACTACTGCCTTATAGCTATATGTCGAATTCGCTCCATGAGAAAGCATCGTATCGACATTTGCCGTGTTGGTTCCGGAACCCTTTCTCCAGACATACCCGTATTCGGCAAAGTAGTCGTTGTATACTTCGGGGTCCGCCATTTCCTTCGCCGCGATGATGTTGACAGCTTTAACCGACTTTCCTGTAGTAACATACACATCCAGGTTACTGTCGCTGGTTCCGTTCTCGTAAATTGCGCCGGAAACCATGTTGAAGGAATGATATTTCAATCCCTTCAAATAGACGCCAGCATAGTTGCCGCTGGAGGTGGAGTTATTCTTAATCACAGCGCCGTCAATTGTAACGTTGCTTCCAACCCAGCTCAGGCCGCCCGTCATCTTCTCGAAAGAGGCGTTCGAGGTTCCCTTATTGTTCTTGATTACTACTCCAGAACCCAGATTCACAACGCCATAGCCATTGATATAAACGCCGCCGGCAGAGCCGCCAACATTGTCGCTGACCTGGCTGTCCTTCATTGTAAAGGTCGTATTGCCGATATTCAGGCCAGCCGCGCCAGACTTGCTGCCAAGAGATGTGGTATTATTGCTGATTGTTACGTTCTCGAATTGCAGGTCGCCATAAGGGGAAATGACCGTTCCGCCGCCCTTATAGGTATTGCCGCCAAGGATATGCACGCCGTTGCCAGTATTCCCGACAACCTGAACATCCTTCCACACGCCGCTGACAACTGTGCCGTTCGAGTAGCTTGTTGCATTTGTCACCGATGTTTCGTTGGTATATCCCAGCGATACACCGCCGCCATAGCCGCCAGTAGCAGTGTTGCCAGTAATGGTGCAATTCTCCACATTCAGCACAAGGCTTGTATTGCTCATCTTGATGCCACATGCGAAGATACCGCCGCCGACCACAGCCTTACCACCAGTGATGGTGCCGTTTTTCAGCGTCACCGTACCGCCGTTGGGGTTCTTGATGGTGAACACGTGGGTCGTACCCGTACCTGTAACGGTGTGTTCCTGCATATCCAGGGTGTAGCTCTTGTTCGTGGAAGCAATGTTTTCCTTGACATCGGCAAACAGCTCAATGGTGTCGCCGTCCTTCGCCGCGTCAACAGCAGCTTGCAGACTCTGATACCAATTGCTGCCAATCCGCGCAGTCCCTTCGGCCGCTTCCACTTCCAAGGTCATGGTTTCCTGCGCCAGGATTCCCTCGGGGATGTTCACGTCCGTTTCGCCGTCTTCACTCAGGGCCATAACAGTGTCCACGTAGGCAACGTACTCTACCGTATAGGCCACGCCGCCTTCCAGGTTCAGCCACTGACCGTCTTCCAGCTCCAGGTCCGTGCCGTCCTCCAGCGTCACAGAAGCAATCGCAATATGGACAGGCCAATTCCCGCAGTACGCAGGGCTTGCCGTCACGCCTTCCAAGAGATCAACGCTTCCAATCACGAATTCCTGCTCCGCTACGTTGATAGTGATGTTGGTGTCAGGTACGCAATGCCAGCCGCCGTCGGGCTTTTCCGCGCAGGCGTCGGTGTGGACATGCTCTTCCATGCCGCACATCAGCATCGGTCCGGACGTCAGAGGGGGGTCCTCCTCTGGGATTTCCTTCTCGCCGTTCTCCTTTGGTCCTTCGGGCGGAGCTGCATTGCCGCCGTCCTCCGTTCCTTCAGGCCGAGCGG
>CAOJHG010000102.1 GCA_948435975.1 uncultured Oscillibacter sp.
ACCAGGGCGCCAAAGCCGAGGACATCGCTGCCAGCATCTACCAGGCCGTAGTAAACCAGACCATTGCCGGACTGGCGCAGGGGCGTCCCATCAATGGGAACGTGCTCTATCTGGGCGGCCCCCTCACCTTCTCCCAATGCCTGCGGGACAGCTTCGACAAAACACTGGGCGTTCAGGGGTCCTGTCCGGAAAACAGCCTGCTCTATGTTGCGCTGGGGGCCGCGTTCTATGCCAGTCAGACCTTTGCGCTGAACCAGCTTGCGGACCTCCTTCAAGAGCGGGGCGCCGCCGAGACCTACCGCAGTCAGCCTCCCCTCTTCGAAAGCCAGGAGGAATACGACGCTTTTCAGGCCCGTCATGCCAGGGCCGCAGTACCCCGGACGCCCTTCGGTCCGGATTACGCCGCGCCCGTTCATATCGGCATCGACTCCGGCTCCACGACGGTAAAGGTAGCGGTCATCGACCAGGACGCCCGGCTGCTCTTTACCGACTACCGCCCCAATCTGGGCAACCCTGTCCCTTTGATTCGGGAAGTCCTGCAAACCCTCTATGACGAGCATCCCGCCCTTCATGTGGCCTCCGTCACCACCACCGGCTATGGCGAGGACCTGGCCAAGAACGCTTTTCATGCTGATTACGGCGTGGTGGAAACTGTAGCCCATTTCTCTGCCGCCCGACACTTCCTCCCCAACGTGGATTTCATCATCGACATCGGCGGGCAGGACATGAAGTGCTTCAAAATCGAAAACGGGGCCATCAGCAATATCTTCCTGAACGAAGCCTGCTCTTCCGGCTGCGGCAGCTTTTTGCAGACCTTCGCCCAGGCGCTGGGGCACGATGTGCGGGATTTCGCCAGGCTGGGACTCTTTGCCGAGCGCCCAGTGGATTTGGGGAGCCGCTGCACCGTCTTCATGAACTCCAGCGTCAAGCAGGCTCAAAAAGACGGGGCCTCTGTGGAAAATATCTCCGCCGGTCTCTCCATCTCCGTGGTGAAAAACGCCATTTACAAGGTCATCCGCGCCTCTTCCCCCGAGGAGCTGGGACGAAACGTGGTGGTCCAGGGCGGCACCTTTTATAATGAAGCGGTGCTGCGGGCCTTCGAGAAGGAAATGGGCGTGGAGGTGATCCGGCCGGACATCGCGGGCCTGATGGGGGCGTTCGGCGCGGCGCTCTACGGACGGGGGAAAGCCGCCCCTCAGCAGACCAGCGCCCTCCTCGACCGGCAGGCGTTGGCAGCTTTCCGCCAGGAGACCGAAAGCCGGGTCTGCGGACTCTGCGGCAACAACTGCCAGCTCACGGTCAACACCTTTGCGGACGGAGAGACCTTCCTCAGCGGCAACCGCTGCGACCGGCCTGTTACCGGCAAGGCCGACAGCGGAGAACGGAACCTGTATGCTTACAAGCGCAGGCTCATCCTCGGATATAAGCCCACCCCCGGAAAGCGCGGGAAAATCGGCCTGCCTTTGTGCCTGAACATGTGGGAGCTTCTTCCCTTCTGGCACGCCTTCTTTACTAAGCTGGGTTTTGCCGTGTACCACAGCCCGCTTTCCAGCCGCGACCTCTACTTAAAGGGGCAGGCCACCATCCCCAGCGACACCGCCTGCTTCCCCGCCAAGCTGGCCCATGGTCATATCCACTTCCTCTCAAAGCTGGGCCTGGACGCCATCTTCTACCCCTGTATGACCTACAACATCGACGAGGGCCTGGGGGACAACCATTACAACTGCCCTGTCGTCGCCTACTACCCGGAGGTCATCGCCGGAAACTGCCCGGAGATCAAGGGTGCAAGGTTTATTTATGACTATGTGGGCCTCCACCGCCCAAAGGACTTTGCCAGGAAAATTTTTGAGATCCTTCGGAAGCACTTCCCGGACATTTCCAAGCGAGAAATCCGGGACGCCGCCGACACAGCCTACGCCGAGTATGCCCACCATATGTCCCTCATCCGGAAAGAGGGCGCACGCATCATCGAACAGGCCCGGGCGGAGGGGCGGCGCATCATCGTTCTGGCCGGACGCCCCTACCACGCGGACCCGGAGATCAACCACGGCATCGACACCCTCATTACCCGCTTCGGCGCAGCGGTGGTGACGGAGGACTCTGTATCCCATCTGGTGGAAAAATTCCCGACTACTGTGCTGAACCAGTGGACCTACCATTCCCGCCTCTATGCCGCTGCCAAATACTGCTGTCAGAACCCAGACTGCGATTTAGTGCAGCTTGTCAGCTTCGGCTGCGGCGTGGACGCCATCACCACCGACGAGACCCAGTCCATTTTACAGGCCGGCGGAAAGCTCTATACCGAATTGAAAATCGACGAAATCACCAATCTGGGCGCGGTGCGTATCCGCCTGCGGAGTTTGTTCGCCGCCCTGGAAGACGAAACGCGAAAGGAGGCGTGAAGACATGGAGACCATGCAATACCCCAAATTCACGCCGGAGATGAAAAAGACCCACAAGATCCTGATCCCCAACATGGCCCCGGTACAGTTCCGCATCCTGGCCGCAGCGATGGAACAGGCGGGATATGCCTGTGAGCTGCTGGAAAACTGCGGCAGTCAGGTCTGCGAGCTGGGGCTGAAATATGTCCACAACGACACCTGTTACCCTGCGCTGCTGGTCATTGGGCAGTTCTTGGACGCCCTGGGGTCCGGGCGTTACGACTTGGACCGCACCGCCCTCATTATTACCCAGACCGGAGGCGGCTGCCGGGCTTCCAACTACATCCATCTTCTGCGAAAAGCTCTGGTCAAAGCGGGCTATCCTCAGGTGCCAGTGGTCAGTCTCAATTTCTCCGGATTGGAAAAGGATTCCGGCTTCCCTCTGACCCTTCCCTTCCTGCGCAAGCTCCTGGCGGCGGTCTATTATGGGGACCTCCTGGTTGCTCTGAAGGCCCAGACAGAACCCTATGAGATGGAAAAGGGCGCGGCAAAGGCCCTCCAGGACAAGTGGCTGGACGTTATCTGCGGCTGGGTCCGTCAAAACAAGGGCTACAGCGGCCGGGAAATGAAAGCCGCCATGCCTAAGATCGCCAAGGAGTTTGCCTCCATCCCCGTCCAGCGGGTGCCTAAGGTCAAGGTGGGCGTTGTAGGCGAAATTTATGTCAAGTATTCCCCTCTGGGCAACAATGACCTGGAAAAGTTCCTGGATTCCCAGGACTGCGAGGTCAACCTCCCCGGCTTGATGGGCTTCTTGCAGTATTGCGTCTACAATCTTGCAGAAACTCCCCGGCTGTACGGCGGCAGCTTCCTGGAAAAGCACGTCCCTGGCCTGGCGCTCCAGTTTATTGAGAGCATGGAACGGACTGTTATCAAGGTCTTGCAGGACAACGGGTATCACGCGCCCCTTCCCTTCAAGGAGCTGGTGAAGCTGGCGGATGGCATCATTGGCCGGGGAGACACGATGGGCGAGGGATGGCTGCTCACCGCTGAGATGATCGAACTGGTCCAGGCTGGCTATGAAAACATCGTCTGTGCTCAGCCGTTCGGGTGCCTGCCAAACCACATCTGCGGCAAGGGTATGATCAATAAAATTCGGGAGCTCTATCCCCGGGCTAATATCACGCCCATCGACTACGACCCCAGCGCCACCCAGGTCAACCAAGAGAACCGTATCAAGCTGATGCTGGCAGTCGCCCAGGAACGCCTGGAGGAGAGTACCCAAAAGGCTTCCGTCTCCGTGCAGGAACGCGCCGCCGTTCAAGTACCCGCCGCTCAGGACCCCGCCTCTCAACGGCCAGGCGCGGCCATTCAGCCTCAGCCGTCCACAGCGGGACTGGTCCAGAGCGTGCAAAAGGCTCTGAGTGGTTCCGAGGACTCCAAAAACACGGAGCGAATGAAAAAGAACGCAAAGGCGGCGGTATGAAAGCCCGCATCCTAACATGTACTGCCCGCTGCTGTCAGAAGGGAATGCCCCGGTATTGCAAGCACTTTTGCTATAACTGAATAAGCACAAAAAATCCCCGACTGGATGAATCCATCTGGTCAGGGATTTTTTCTGAAATTTACACGCTCTCTGAGATGTCGCAGGCAGCGTAGGCGTTCAGCTCCATACCGGCTGTCCGGCCCGCCTGGTACTCGTAATATCCCTGGGCGGCAATCATGGCTCCATTATCTCCGCAGAGACGCAGAGGCGGGAGATACAGCTTACAGCCCGCTTCCCGGCATGCTTGGAGCAAATCCGCCCGGATGATGCTGTTCGCCGCCACGCCGCCCGCCGCCACGATGGTCTTCCGGCCTGTCAGACGTGCCGCCTCCATCGTGCGGGACACCAGCGCGTCACTGACCACCTGGGTAAAGTCTCTTGCCAGCGCCGCACGGTCCAGGGTCTCTCCAACCTGCTCTGCATGATGCGCCAGATTTACCACCGCTGTCTTCAAGCCGGAAAAGCTCATGTCCAGAGGCGCGCCTGTCACCTCCGCATGGGGCAGCTTGTACACACCTCCGGAGGACTGCTGGGCAAGGCTGTCCATGGGTTTCCCGCCGGGATAGCTCAGCCCCAGGACCCGGGCGGCCTTGTCGAAGCACTCCCCCGCCGCGTCGTCCCGGGTCGCGCCCAAAACATACATATCTGTATAGCCCGCTACATCTGCCAGCAGGGTATTCCCGCCGGAGACCGCCAGGGCCAGGAAGGGGGGCTCCAGCTCTGGAAAGGCCAGGTAATTTGCGGCGATGTGGCCCCGAGTATGGTGGACGGGAATCAACGGGACGCCCAGCCCCCAAGCCACAGACTTTGCAAAGCTCAGCCCCACCAGCACCGCCCCAATCAGCCCAGGCGCATAGGTCACCGCTACGGCGTCGATATCCGAACGGGCGCATCCCGCGTCTGACAGGGCCTTCTCAGCCAAGGCCGCGATACACTCCACATGTTTCCGGGAGGCAATTTCCGGCACCACCCCGCCATACAGCGCGTGCATATCCGCTTGAGAGGCGATGGCGTCCGACAACACCCGCCGCCCATCCTCCACCACAGCCACGGCAGTCTCGTCGCAGGAGGACTCAAAGCCTAAAATTTTCATATCTTCCCTCCCTAATTTTCAATCCACGGCTCCAGAGGGACCGGTCCTGCATTCGGGTCCCTGGGAATCCGGACAAAACGGGCGTATTTCTCCGAAGAAAAACGGCTTTGATAGATGAATCTGTGCTCGTCTATCAGCGCCTGGTCCGGGACCTCCGCCGCCGACCAGTAGAGCGTTTTGTAATGGACTCCAAAGATGTCTGTGTCATAGCCGGCGGTCCGGGCCTGGTTTCTTGCGTAAAAGCCTAACCGCCGTTCTGCTAATGCCGGGTCTGGCGCGTGGATGGGGGCTTCGCTTTCTCCTAAGATTACCATTCCCTCCGGCTCTGCCCGCAGCAGCTTCTTTATCATCAGCGCACCCAGCCCGCTGTTACGCCGGTCCTGAGAAACGCAAAGATAGTCCAGCAAAGCCCAGCCGGGATGTCCCGTCCAGAGGAAGCACTCTCCCACCAGTTCCCCGCCGTCAAACAGGCACCAGGGCCGGTAGCAGTTATCCCGGCACATGGCTTGGATGTTCTCCAGGGGCTTCAGCTCAGAGGGCGGGAAAGCGCTTTTCAAATCCCTGTAATAGACTCTCTCCAACTGTTGTGCGGAGGGCAGTTTCAACTCCATGTTTCTTTCCACCTTTTTCATTTTCCGCTTAGGGAATCATTGGTCTGCTGTGAAGAGCAAACAGCAGTTCTTCGTTCGTCGGCATCCGGTGCATGGCGTACCAGGCTTTGTCCGCCTCTTCTCCTGTCAGCGCAGAAAGAACAGCTCTACAGCCCATGTCTCCGCTTCATGCTTTTATCATCCGGATTTCTTCCTGCAATTTCTCCAGGAACCCCGCCGCCTCGGCTCCATCCATCTGTGCATGGTGGAACTGGAAGGAAATGGGCAAAGTAGTCTGGAAAATCCTTTGACGGTATTTGCTCCAAACCAGAAAGGGGTTGTTATAGATCCCGGCATAAATGTTTACCGCGCCGTCCAAGTCATAGGCCGTCAGCGCAGAGGTGCCGATAACCATGTATCCTTCCAAATCATAAGGCGTCCCATTCTCCCGCACCTGGCTGGTCAGACGGAGATAATCCTCCTGAAAGCGCTGCAAGTCCTCGGAAAAGGGGATATCGCAGGTGCTGATGCCGCCGTTTTTGAGGGCTACGACCGTATTGACCGCCAACCGGTCGTACTGCATCAGCTTTTTCCCGACCGGCAGCAGGTAAAATTCCTCTGTTTGGGACGCGGCCTTTCCGACACACCAGCACATCAGCATGTTGAACTTCCAGCCACGCTTCCGGCCAGCCTTTATAAGATTCGTCACATCCAGCGTTTTGAACAGTGTGAGCATTGGCATAGGCGCGTTTATCCACAACGCAAACGCCTCCGCCCGCTTGGTTTGTTTCGGGTCTACTTCCTGCAATGGAATCCCCTCCTTTATGAATCAAATTTCAATCAGCCCTCTTCATCCTTCATCATACGAAAATTCCCGCGTCATCAGCAGGGCGTCCTCCCGGGGATGCTCATAGTAGTTCTTCCGCCGCCCCACACCGCGAAATCCCCTGCTTCCATAAAGGGCAATGGCGGCATAGTTGGACGCCCGCACCTCCAGGGTCAGGAAGGAAAGATGGTTCCCCTTGGCAAAATCCAGGAAGACCCGCAGCAGCTTCCCCGCCACCCCTTTCCGGCGGCAGTCGGGGCGGACCGCAATATTCAGGATATTCCCCTCATCCAAAATCACCTGCAAGCCTGCGTAACCCGCTACCCGGCCCTCCTCGTCCAGAGCCACCAGAAACGCGGACAGGGCGTTGTCCAGCTCCTCCGCCAGCATATTCCTTGACCACGGGTCTGAGAAGCACACCCGCTCCAGGGCTGTCACTTCGTCCAGATGATCCGCCGTCATGGGCACAATGCTTACCCGCATGTCAGACGCCATATCAAATCTCCTTTCATACGCTTCCCGCTGAACGGTCCGGAACCAATAACCGTGCCGCCTGCTTTGGGTAGTCCCCGCAGATATCCCGCAGCCCCAGCGCTAACTGACGCAGGACTTCCTCATCCTCCGACACAGCGAAAAAGACCCACTCCTCACAGGCATATTCCACAAAGGGTTCATTCGTGGGCGCAAACTTTTTCAGAAACTCCCGGGATAACCGCTCCCAGTCCCAGCCGGTTCCAGACAGACCCGCCGGAAGGAAGATTTCCCGCCGCCAATACTCGGTATTCAGCCCCAGGCAGAACTGTTTTCCCTCCTGGGACCAGACAAAGGGGGCGATATCCTCC
>CAOJHG010000103.1 GCA_948435975.1 uncultured Oscillibacter sp.
CCCTGGAGCATTCCGTGGTTTATTGCTACCAGTGTGTCAAACCATCAGTGGGGCTATGCGGTGGATATGAGCCTGGCCAGGATTTCGAAAGCGGAGGTCCGGGAAACGGGCGGATATGCCTATACGCGGATTGTGGAATATGAGATTTATGAGATGCCCACGGTGATTCATGAGCTGAGTCCGGCGGCGGCGACGTTTACCACACCTGTTGGACCGAACTCGACCACGGCCTGGAAGTATGCGAAGATGACCGAAACGATGGCGTCCTGCCAGCCGGCGCTGGGGATGCACGAGTATTGCACGAATGCGGCCCTGAGTCCTCTGGCATCGGAGTGGTGGCACTTTAACGACTTGGCCAGCCGCAGTAATGTCATGGATAATCACGGCGTCGGCGGCTTTGAGATCACAGTCTGCCGGAGCACCGCCCCTTGACAGAAGTACTGATTATGCGTCCCGTGCTTTCAGCGGCGCAGGACGCATAGGTTTCCTGCTTATGGATGTCAGGCGGCCGTTCGCTTTGTGAAAAAGAGAATCTGTTTAGGGACTTGACAAAGGGAAATCCCAGTAGTATATTATGGATGATAATTGAATCAGGATCTTCAGGGCGGGGCGCAATTCCCCACCGGTGGTACAGCCCACGAGCCGCAAGGCAGGATTCGGTGAAATTCCGAGGCCGACAGTTATAGTCTGGATGAAAGAAGATTTGTGTGAACGCAGGAAGAAAGATGAGTTCCTTCTGCGCCCATAGAAGCTACTCTGGAATGGTAATTCGTTCCAGGGCTTTTGGTTTCCAGGGGCGCGGTGTAGTCTTTCCTGCCCATACGCACCGCCTTGAACGCTTGGTTCAGGGCTTTTTCTTTTTCCTGATGCCCCTATTATTGTCTTCCCGCCTTCAGCAAGAGGGGCATACTATATTTGCTTGGCTGAGAACACGAATTCCCCATTCACTAAAAAAGAATGGCGCACAGATGGAATCTTCTTTTTGGGAGGGAATGCAATGAAGGATGTCGACTATATGCGTCAGGCCCTCGCGCTTGCAGAACGGGGGCGGGGCTGGACAAATCCGAATCCTATGGTGGGGGCCGTTCTGGTAAAAAATGGCCGCGTCATTGGGGAGGGCTGGCACCAGCGCTGCGGCGGCCTCCACGCGGAACGGGAAGCGCTGCAAAACTGTACAGAGTCCCCGGCAGGCGCCACGCTGTATGTGACCCTGGAGCCTTGCTGCCACCACGGACGTCAGCCCCCCTGCACCAGCGCTATCCTGGAGGCTGGGATTGCGAGGGTGGTAGTAGGTTCAGGAGACCCAAATCCTCTTGTGGCCGGGAAGGGGATTGCGCTTCTGCGGGCTGGAGGCGTGAAGGTGGAGAGCGGTATCTTGCGGGAGGCGTGTGATGCCTTGAATACTGTGTTTTTCCATTTTATCCGGACAAAACGGCCTTATGTGGTGATGAAGTACGCCATGACCCTTGATGGCAAGATCGCTGCCCGTACTGGAGCCTCTCAGTGGATTACAGGAGAGACAGCCAGGAGGCGGGTTCATGAGGACCGGGGGCGCTGTGCGGCGATTATGGCGGGCGTGGGGACCGTGCTGGCAGACGACCCGCTGCTGACCTGCCGCATAGAGGGCCTGCCAAATCCCCTGCGGGTCATCTGCGACACACATCTGCGGACGCCCCCAAGCAGCCAGATTGTCCGGACGGCAAAAGAAGTCCCTGCTGTGCTTGCCTGCGTTTCTCCGGACCCGGAGAGGCGGAGGGTCCTGGAGGATGCTGGCTGTCAGGTCTGGGACCTCCCGGAGAAAAATGGACATGTGGATCTGAAGGCCCTGATGGAACGTTTGGGGGCGGCGGAGATTGACAGTGTGATGCTGGAGGGCGGCGGGACGCTGAACTGGGCGGCACTGGAAAGCGGCATCGTGCGGCGGGTCCAGGCGTATGTTGCGCCCAAGCTCTTCGGCGGCGGAGATGCGAAATCGCCGGTGGAGGGCTTAGGGGTGGCCCTGCCTGCGCAGGCGGCGGTATTAAAGCGCTTGACGGTCACGGCGCTGGGAGAGGATTTTTTGATAGAAGGAGAGATGAAGGACGATGTTCACTGGGATTGTTGAGGAGCTGGGGACCGTCCGTTCCATCCGCCGGGGAGCGCGCTCGGCTGTGGTGTCCATTGCGGCGGAAACGGTCCTGTCGGATTTGAAGATTGGGGACAGTGTGGCGGTGAATGGGGTCTGTCTCACGGCGGCGGAAAAGGATGCGGGGGGCTTTACGGCAGATGTGATGCACGAGACCTTGGACCGTTCTTCCCTGGGCGGTCTGACAGCGGGGAGCCTGGTGAACCTGGAACGGGCCATGCTGGCGGGCGGACGCTTCGGGGGACATATCGTCTCCGGCCATATCGACGGCGTGGGGCGCATTTCCAGTATGAAGCGGGATGACAACGCCGTGTGGTATACCGTGGAGACGCCCCCGGCACTGCTGCGGTATATTGTGGAAAAAGGGTCTGTTGCCATCGACGGCATCAGCTTGACTGTGGCTTCTGTGGACGGGAGCGGCTTCTCTGTTTCCGCCATCCCTCACACAGCCGCCCATACCACCTTGGGGACGAAGCGGGCCGGGGACGTGGTGAACCTGGAAACGGATGTTATCGGCAAATACGTCGAATCCCTTCTGCGGCCCCAGGAGAGCGCCCCGGCAGAGAGCCGGATCACGAGAGATTTCCTGCTCCAGAACGGATTTTAAGAAGGAGGAATCAAGATGTTTCAATACAACACCATCGAAGAAGCCCTGGAAGCCTTGCGGCAGGGACGGCTTATTATGGTCACTGACGACCCGGACCGGGAAAACGAGGGCGACCTGATCTGCGCCGCCCAGTTTGCCACGACGGAGAATATCAACTTTATGGCCGTCCACGCAAAAGGGCTGATTTGTATGCCCATGTCGGCGGAGTATGTCCACAAGCTCCAGTTCCCACAGATGGTCTCGGACAATACGGACAACCATGAGACCGCTTTCACCGTTTCGGTAGACCACGTTTCCACCACCACCGGCATTTCCGCCGCTGAGCGTTCCATCACCGCCATGAAGTGCGTGGAGGAGGACGCGAAGCCCCAGGATTTCCGCCGCCCCGGTCACATGTTCCCCCTCCTGGCGAAGCCTAACGGCGTCCTGGAGCGGAACGGGCACACAGAGGCTACGGTGGACCTCCTCCGGCTGGCGGGGATGAAGGCCTGCGGACTGTGCTGCGAGATCATGAGAGAGGATGGCACCATGATGCGCACGCAGGAGCTTCAGGAGAAGGCGCGGGAATGGGGATTGGTTTTCATCACCATCAAGGACCTGCAAAACTACCGCAAGCGTCATGAGGTCCTGGTGGAGCAGATTGCCGCCACCCGCCTGCCCACGAAATACGGTGAGTTTACTGCTTACGGCTACCGAAACAAGCTCAACGGGGAACATCATGTGGCCTTGGTGAAGGGGGAGATCGGGGATGGGAAGAACATCCTCTGCCGGGTTCACTCCGAATGTCTGACCGGGGACTGCTTTGGTTCTCTCCGGTGCGACTGCGGCCAGCAGCTTGCGGCGGCCATGACTCAGATCGAGCAGGAGGGCCGGGGCGTGCTCCTCTATATGCGGCAGGAGGGCCGGGGCATCGGGCTTCTGAACAAGCTGCGGGCCTACGCGCTCCAGGACCAGGGCATGGATACGCTGGAAGCCAACCTGGCGCTGGGCTTTGGCGGGGACCTGCGGGAGTATTATATCGGGGCGCAGATTCTGCGGGATATGGGGGTGAAGACCATGCGTCTTTTGACCAATAATCCGGATAAGGTCTACCAATTGGCGGATTTTGGTATGGAGATTTTAGAGCGGGTGCCTATCCAGATGGAGGCTACGAAGGACGACCTCTTCTATCTCCGGACGAAGCAGCGGCGTATGGGCCACATTTTGGACTACTGAGGCAGGTCGTTATTTTGAAAATTTTGGAAAACAGGAGGAATTCATCATGAAGACATTTGCGGGAAAGCTGACGGCGGAGGGCGTCAAGGTTGGCGTCGTAGCGGCGCGGTTCAACGAGTTCATCGTATCCAAGCTGGTCAGCGGCTGTGAGGATGGTTTGGTGCGCCACGGCGTTCGGGAGGAGGATATCCATGTGGCTTGGGTGCCGGGAGCTTTCGAGATTCCGCTGATTGCCGCAAAGATGGCCAAGAGCGGAAAGTATGATGCGGTGATTGCCCTGGGCGCGGTGATCCGGGGCAGTACCAGCCACTATGACTATGTGTGCGCAGAGGTTTCCAAGGGCATAGCCAGCGTATCCCTGAACAGCGAGATTCCGGTACTCTTCGGCGTGCTGACTACGGATACCATTGAGCAGGCCATTGAGCGGGCCGGGAGCAAAGCGGGGAACAAGGGCTTTGAATGTGCGCAGGGTGCGGTCGAGATGGTGAACCTGATTCGGGCTCTGGAGGCGTAAAAATAGAAAAAGACCGGGGGACGCAGCGGTACGTCTCCCGGTTTTTTATAAGACAGCGTTACTTCTGCTTCAAATAGCCGCTGAGCCGTTTGTCTTCCGTGCGGATATGGCTGACGAGGGCGGCAATGTGGCTGTTGAGCTTCCCCAGGTCGGTGACAGTGGGACCGGAAGGGGGAATCTGCGCCACGATGTCCCGCAGGGTTTTCTTGTACGCCGTGTGGAAAGACTTGTGGGCAGTCAGATTGGGATACCGGCTTTCCTGTTGGATGCGCTCCTCGTGGGCGAAGTGCTTGTCCACATAGTCCAGCAGGAAGCGAATGGCAGGCTCCATGGAGGAACGGCCCTGCCCCTTTCCACAGGCGTCCATCAACCGCTCCACCGCCTGGAACAGCTCCCGGTGCTCCTGGTCGATAATGGCATTCCCGGTTTCCAAATCTTTTGTCAATGTATAGCGCATAAGCGGCGCCTCCTTTTGCAGCATTAGGGGGGAATGGAATTCCATGGATATTATAGCGGGCCGGCTGGCGGAGGTCAAGAGGCCAGGGGAAAACGGTGAAAAGATGGGTTGTATTCTCCGGCGGAATGCGTTATGCTGTTTGGGAGGTGATAGATATGGATTATGACCGGCTGCTGAATATTGCGGCGGAGCTGGGGTGCCGGTTGATGTTCAGCGGGGCGGAGATTTACCGGGTGGAGGAGTCTATGATCCGGCTGCTGCGGGCATATCATTTGGAGTCCCCGGAGGTGTTCGCCATCCCAAGCTGCATTATCGTCAGCGTGACCACTCCGGCGGGCCATCCCATTACGAAAATGCGCCGCATTCCCAGTCACGGCACAGACATCGAACAACTGGAGCGGCACAACGGACTTTGCAGGAGCCTCTGCGCGGAAACGCCGCCTTTGGAGGAAGTGCAGGCCAGGCTGGACGCGCTGGAGAAGCCTGCTCATCAGTTCTTTTCCTGGCAGGTGCTGCTGGGGTACGGCGTTGCCCCGGCCTTTTTTACGCCGCTCTTCGGCGGAGGTGTCCGGGATGCCCTGTGTGCGCTGATAGGGGGGCTGGGCGTGGGGGCCTGTCTGCTGTACGGGAGGCGCCTGATTGGGGCCAACACGTTTTTCCGCACGGCGGTATGCAGCGCGGTGGGTTCTTTGATTTCCCTGCTGCTGGTGCGTTTGGGTTTGGGACGCAGCGTGGATATTGTGACCATCAGCGTATTGATGGTGCTGGTACCCGGCGTAGCCCTGACGAACGCAATGCGGGAGATCATGGCGGGGGATACGATTTCCGGCTTGAGCCGCACGGCAGACGCCATCCTGGTCGCGGCGGCAATCGCGCTTGGCTCGGCGGTGGGATTTTCCATCAGCCGGATACTGTAGGGGGACGGGAATGAGTTGGATTTTTTGGGATTATCTCCTGCCCTGCCTGTGCGCGTTCCTGGCCTGCGTGGGCTTTACTCTGGCGTACAACATCCACGGCGCGGGCAAGCTGATTTGCGGCGTGGGCGGGGCCTTGGGCTGGCTGGTGTATTTGCTGGCGGGAGAAACTGTGCTCGCGGCGTTTCTGGCGGCGGCGGTGATCGGGACTTATTCTGAGCTTATGGCCAGAGTGCGCCGCTGCCCGGTGACGGGGTATCTGCTGGTGGCGCTGCTTCCTCTGGTGCCGGGCGGGGGGATTTACTATGCCATGAGCTATTGTGTGGCTGGGGATATCCAGCGGTTCCTGCACACGCTGCTGCATACCTTCGGCGTTGCGGCGGCGCTGGCGGTGGGGGCAATGCTGGCCTCGTCGCTGTTCCGGACGGTGTATGCCCATTGGTATCTTCACGGGCGGAAAGGCTGAACGAGGCTCAGCTCTGCTTTCTTTTGCGGGGCCATTTGTAGCGGCATAGCTGTTCCTGGCAGGAGGCGCACTGGAGGCTTTGGTTAGAGCCGTACCAGAACCGTTCTGGATAACGGCGGAAACGGGACTCCCACACGCACAGCACAAGCAGACCTGCTCCAAACAGGCTCCAGGAATACCAGTGGGGGACGCACATCAGCGGCGCGGCCATCATCCAGGACCCCCAGGCGAAGATCCGGCAGTTGACGCAGCAGCGGTTGTGCATCCAAAAGAACTGGAAGGGACAGAAAAACAGCACGCACACCAGGTCACATAGGTAGCACAGGGCGCACAGCAGCACGAGAAGAGCCGCTGTGAAAATGCCCAGGTGATACAGGAAGCCGAAGAGCAGATTGACAGAAAGCCAGACTGCCGCTGTTTTTGCCGCGCCCTGGTTCTGTCCGCGCACTGCCTGGGCCAGCTTCTGGGGGTCGTAATCCGGGACGGGGTTGAAGCGGCTTGGATACTGCTTCAGGCATCCGGTGGTCAGTCCGCTGTTGGGGTCCAGTTGGGAGAGCATGGAGGCCAGCACCGCCGCCCATAAAAAGAGCAGCGGCAGAGATGAGGCGCTGGTGAAATCCAACTGGCTGGGGCGGACGAGGTACACGCCGGCAACGAACAGAAAGACCGTCAGGCGGAAGAAGAAAACCAGAAGGTAACGCCGGGTGACCTTGGAGGGGGAAGACATGGAAAATCGCCTCTCTTTCTGCCAGACTGAGGCGGGGCGCTGTCTCCTGTAGGCCCCTGCCGGTTTTTTCAGTATAGCACAGCCGTCTTTTTGAAACAAGGCGGACTTTTTTGCCAGAGCGTTTCCGGCTTGATATGAAAATCCCCCTATGCCATGTTCCTGCATAGGGGGCTTTTGCGGTTCTGAAGGAGG
>CAOJHG010000104.1 GCA_948435975.1 uncultured Oscillibacter sp.
ACGAGATCCTTACGAGTGACTGGAGTTCAGACGTGTGCTCTTCCGATCTTGCCTGGCGGTCTGTCCCAAGGACGCCATTCAGTGCATGTTTGATGAAGCTCCGGCTATCCTGAACAAAAAGATTGCGGAGTATACCAAGGCGGTTGTAGACGGGCGGCCCTGCTTCCATGTGTCCCTGGTGCTGGATATCTCCCCCAACTGCGACTGCCACGCGGAAAACGACGTTCCCATTGCTGCAGATGTGGGTATGTTCGCCTCCTTCGACCCGGTGGCCCTGGACCAAGCGTGCGCGGACGCCGTGGCTTCTCAGGCGCCGCTTCCAGGCTCTGTGCTGTTTGACGAGGGGTATGACTGCACCTGCGGGGATCTCTTCAAAGCCGCTCACCCGGACACCTACTGGCAGGTCTGCCTGGAGCACGCAGAAAAGCTGGGCCTGGGTGTCCGCGAATATGAGCTTATCAAAATCTGACCAAACGCATAATAAAAAGGGGCGGATGATCCTCCGTCCCTTTTCTTATTCATTTTGTACCGGCTCAGGACTGCGAATCTCCCAGAGCAGACAAGGCGGCTTTTGCGGCGGCTTGTTCGGCCTCTTTCTTGCTGTGGCCGGAGCCGGTGCCCAGAGGCTTTCCGTTCAGCAGCACTTCGGCCAGGAAGGTCTTGGCGTGGTCGGGTCCTTCTTCGCCAGCCATGCGGTAGGTCAGCACCTGGTCCGCCTGCCGCTGGACGAATTCCTGAAGGGCGGTCTTGTAGTCCCGGCGGCGTTCCTCCACGGCCTCCTCCCGCTCCACATCCAAAAGGACCCGGTGAATCAGCGCCTTGGCCGCGGTAATACCTCCGTCCAGATAGACTGCCGCCAGCACAGCCTCAGTAGCGTCCGCCAGGATGGACGTGCGGGCCCGGCCTCCACCGGCTTCCTCCCCCCGGCCCAGCTTGAGGTAGCGGCCAAGGTCCAGCTTCTGCGCCACTTCGTAAAGGCTCTGCTCGCACACCAGGGCGGCGCGGATGCGGGTGAGGTCTCCCTCAGGCAGATCCGGATGCTGGAGGAACAGAAACTCCGCTGTCACAAAGCCCAGAACGGAATCCCCCAGAAACTCCAAGCGTTCATTGCTGTGGATCTGGCCGGTCCGGTGTTCATTGGCGTAAGAGCTGTGGCAGAGGGCTTCCTCCAGCAAGGCGGGACTGCGGAAGGTGTAATTCAATTTTTTCTCCAGTTCCTGCATATGCGGTCCTTTCAAAAGGAAACCCCGCAGTGACGCGGGGCTGTCCTCCTTTACTTGTTCAGCTTCTCTGCAATGTAGTTGACGGCGTCGCCGACGGTTTTCAGGCTGGAGAGCTCCTCTTCCTGGGTTTCTCCCACCTCGAATTCCTCCTCCATGGCCATGACCAACTCCACCAGGTCCACGGAGTCGGCGCCCAGGTCCACTTCAAAAGCGGTGTCCATCGTGATGGCGTCCTCGTCTTTTGCGAACTGCTCTGAGACAAGTCTTCTTAAAATTTGGAAGATTTCTTCACTTGACATGACTGCTTCACCCCTCAAAGAAACCAGAAAATACCCGGTGATTTCTATTTCGTATCATACGGCAATCCCTGCCCGCCTGTCAAGAGGAATTTTCCTTTTTGTGTCCTTTGGCAGCCGGCGAACCGGCCAACCCGCCTCTTTTGATTGGAACGGCATTGAGAGGGCGCTTCAGACGGTTAAAGTTCCCGGAGGCTCACAAGAAATATCCGGGCTCTGTTTATACATTTGCAGCTATTTTTGTATGAAGAACATATACTCCCGCGTCAGCATATGCGTCAAAAGCTGGTCCTGCTGTGGCAGCGCTCATGCCATGAATGGATGGCTGAGAAAGAAAACGCCCAACTGTAAGCTCTGTTTTAGCTGGCTGTCCCATTCATGGCATTTTGCACAAAAGCACGAATTCTGTGGGAATCATATTGCCGCCGTAATGCCTCAGATAAAACTGATAGTCCGGATTCATCCGGTCGATCATGATCGGAATTTTCCAGATGTCCTCGTAGCCATGATAGGTACAGATCGCCAGCTTGGGATGCTGGGAGCGAATCAGCCGTTCACAGCCCAGCAAGGCGCTTTGCTCCGCACCCTCGATATCCATTTTCAGGAACGTAAGGCCGTCCTCCAAGTCCTCATCCAAAGGTACTACCTCAACGCAAGTATCTCCATGCTGCCCCAGTTGGTTGGCAGAAGCGTCGCTGTTGTTGCTGTTCAAATACATCCTGCCCCGCACAGTTCCTACGCCTTTGTGTCTGGGAATCACATCGTGGAGATTCAATGCCTTGACATTTTTGCAGAGGGTGTCATAGCTGTCCGGAGAAATCTCATAGGCATAGATTTTTCGGTAACCTGTGCCATAGGCCGCCGCATATTGGGCGATAGAGTCGCCGGTATAAGCCCCTACATCCACGAAGATATCCCCCTCGTTATCTGGGAAGATGTCAGGTTCCCAGTAGTCTGGAAAAATGGACTTCACCATCTGAAGATCCTTCATATCCAAGACGGCCCAATTTTTCAGGATGGCGCACAGAGTTCGTCTGGAAAGATAATCTTCCACCCGGCAGTATAACCACAAAAAGTCATAGCTGTGCTGTTTCAGGACCGCCGCCCGCAGCTCCAGCGTGTTATAGTCTCCCCGGTCCGGGTTCAGAGTGCCCCAGAGAGGAAAGCGAGCAAAATAATTCACAAAACCTTGATAGGTTTCCTTTGAGAGACGTTTTATCTGCATCAGCTTGCTCTTCATGGTTTGCAGCAGCTCTCGTTCGCTGTGAGACCATATGTAGTCCAGCACGGCCAGAAATTCCCGGTCCGCAAAGTTCCTTGGCTGAAAAGGGTCTGTAATCTCGCCCAAGATAAAATAAGCTGTCCGCAGCCAGTCCTCGTCCGGCAGCTTTGACGCGCTGATTTTCTTATCCAGGGAGAAGCCCAGCGCGTTTTCCAATACGCCTGTCACCTGCTGGCGTCCATCAATTACCAGTTGTCTCAGTTCCTCCTGCTCTGTCAGACGCAGATGCTCCAGGGCCTCGCCCATGGTTCCCAAAATCTCATAGACCGCCTGCTCGGTCTGCTTGTCGATAGCGTTAGCGCTCATTGCGTTCCTCCTTCAATCAGGTAAGCGACCTTTTGATAGACCGGACTGGCTTTCAGCGCCATCACCGATGGGTCATCCGGCGGACAGGCCGCCAGCATGACCCGGACCTTCTCCGCCAGCTCCAGCAGCTCCGGACTGGGAGGCGGGAGCTCTGGTGTGTGGTCCAGCAGGAACTCCACCATAGGCTTCATCCCCTCATGGGTGGCCAGCCCAGCCCGAAGCAGCCGGACATAGCCGGTCTGGTCCCCCGCCTCCAGACAGTCGAAGGCCTGGACGCAGTACCAGCCAAAGCGGTGCATTGCCGGCAGAGCGCAGAGGTTCCCCTCCTGTAGCATCTCCGGGGCGAAACAGCCGGTGATAAAGGCCTGTTCCGTTCGGGCAAAGATGCGGGCAAGCTCCATTCCCTGTTCTTCATCCTTCCATTTGCAGCTCTGCACCGCCGCCAGAGCCAGGGCCCGGGTCCAGGTCAGACTCTGCCAGCTACCAGCAAAGTCTTCCCCAGCGGCATTTCTCAGAATACGATACAACACATCCCATTCCTGAGCCAAACGGCCAGCCAGGATGTCCAGATCCTCAATGTCTACAGGCCGTTCCGCCAGAGGGAAGGCAACACCGATTTCAATGGCGTGGGAAAGGGCCGGATAGGGCAGCTCATCCCATTTCTTTACGCCCCGCAAAAGGGCTTCTGTCTCCGCCGGGTCCTGGGATTCCAAAATGGCGGCTGCTTTGCCCAGGATAAACTCGTCTTTCAAAGGCAGAAATAAGGTATAGGACGGACGGCGGAATTTCTCCTTCCCTGCCTCTTCCTTCCGATAAGCATCCAGGAAGGTCTGGGAGGCAACAGCCAGCAGAATCGCTTTCCGCATGTCAGCTTTTGCCTGATTGGGCTTGGGGGCATTGATACCCTTCCAGGCGGCAGTAATCAGAGGGGCGGTGTCCTCCTCGCTCTGGCTGTGAATGACACAAATCGTCTTGGTCAAATTATTGATCTGAGCCTGGTCCAAACAGGTATAGTCCAATTCCTCCAGCAAGGGGATCGCCGCCTCTGCCCGGCCGCTCTCTTGATAGGCGCAGGCCAGAATCACCGTCATCAGCGCCTCAAAATACGGGGTGCCTGCTTTCAGAGGGCTCAGGGCCTGACAGTCGGTGTCCCCCCGTCCGGCGTGGAAATCGGCATAAGCCTCCCGCAGAGCCTCGCCTCGATGGATACACTCATCATATTCCTTTTCCTTCCAGGCGTTCAGCAGCGCATAATACGCCGCATCAATACGAATAAAATAGGAATCCGGGAACCACTCCTCGGCCCGTTTCAGCCAGCTTCGGAATTCCGGCATTTTTAATTCGTAGGCGGCGGTCGCGGCGTAACGGAAAATAGCCGGGCCGTAATACCGCCAGCCCTCCACCTTCTTCCTGACCAGCGCAGACGCACGGCGAATCTGGGCTTGTAAATCGTCCTCGCCCGCGCTGCTCTCTACTAGCTGGAGCCGCAGCAGCAGGTTTTCCGGGTCCTTCTCCAAGGCTTTCTTTATGAGGCTCAGGTTTCTTTTCCGCTTGCCCCTGCCTGCCTCAGTGCCCATGCCTACATAGCCGTCATGATGGAAAATGACCTTTGCCAAAGTCATCGCCTGGCCAGCGTTTTCCTGGCTCACCAAATGCTCGTGAATCGCACCCTCGTAACGGAAGCCAAGGGACATACGGAAAATACGCAGGGCATAAAAGTCGGAATATCCGCCGTCCATTTCATAGGAATTATAGCTGCGGATATTTACCCGGTAAAGATTCACCGGATTGGCGTCCGCCAGCAGCATCCGGGTCAGCTCTGCGCAGTCCTCGTCCAGATATTCATCTGTATCAACAGAAAGATACCACTCGCCGGAACACTGGTCAATGACGGCGTTCCGGGCGGCGGCAAAATCGTTGATCCATGGGAAGTCAACCAGGATATCCGCATATCGTGCGGCAATCTCCCGGCTCCCGTCGTCAGAGCCGGTGTCCGCCATTACCAGCTCGCAGGGCACCGCGTCCCGCAGGGGCTGGAGAGCCTTGAGGCAGCGCTCGATACAGCGAATATCGTTTTTGAAAATGATACCGATGGATAAAACGGGTTTGTCCATAATAAAACTCCTTTCCGTCCTGTCCTTGAGAGGGGCGCCGGACCCGCCGGAAACTCTCTCAAAGACAGGGAATGGGGGCCAGGCCTTGCGAAAAGACCCGGCCCCCTCTGTGTGCTTTAAGACGATGGTATAACTGATTGGGAATTAGCCCAGCAGTTGGAGAACGCCCTGAGGAACCGCGTTGGCCTGAGCCAGCATGGCCTGAGCGGACTGCACCAGGATGTTGTTCTTGGTGTAGCTCATCATCTCTTCGGCGATATCCGTATCGCGGATGGTGGACTCGGCGTCCTGGATGTTCTCCGCCATGACGCTCAGGTTGTTGGCGGTGTGCTCCAGACGGTTCTGGGTAGCGCCCAGGTCGCCGCGGATACCAGAGACATAGTTGATGGCGCTCTTAATGACGTTGATCGCATCGGAAGCACCTGCGGCGTTGCTGATATCGATGTCAGCGATGGTGGTGGTGCCGTCGCCCATGGCGCTGGTGTGCATGTCGCCGATCTTCACGCTCAACTGATTGAAGCTGTCGGAGGTGTCGCCGATCTGGAGGGTCAGGCCGGTGCCGGACACCAGAGGAGCAGGCTCGCCGGCGGTAGCGCTGCGGACGACCACAGCACCGTTGCTGTCAATTTCAGCGTCGAATCCGGCCGTCTTCGCGGCGGCCATCAGGTCGTTGGCAGTCTTGCCGGAAACCTGGACCTCGTTCTTGGTGCTGTCGACCTTGCTGGCGTCGGAGGTGAAGACAAAGGTCTTGTTGCCGATGGTCATCCGGTCGCCCTCATTGACCTTTGTAGAATCCACAGCGATGACAGTACCGGCGTTCACGGGAGCCACAGCCGCAGCGGCAGCGCTGACAACGCCCTTCAGCTCAGCGTCGGTCTTGAACCGGTCACCAGCGGCATAGCTTGCGGCAGTCTGCTCAATGTGAATCTTGCCGTTGTCTTTCTTGGTGATATCGAACTTACCGGCAGTCTTCTGAGACAATTCGTTGATAGCCTTCTCCAGCTTCGCAGCAGTGGTGGCGCCAGCCATATTCCGCAAATCAATGTCGGCAGTACCAGCCGTGGCAGTATTGCTGGCATCCGTCAGGAAGGTGAAGGTTACGCCGTCGATGGTCAGCGTGCTGCCTTCCGCAAGCAGCGAATCACTCAAATCGAAGGTGATACCAGCCCGCTGACCCTCGGCTGCGGCAATGGCATTCTTAACGTCGTCCACCTTATGGTTGTAGTAACCCTTGGACACCACGCCTGTGCCGAGGGCAATACTCACATCACCGCCCTTGACACCATTAAGAAGATTCAGGGCCGTATCGTCAGTGCCCGCGACGATATCATCTGCGCCGAAGGAATCATAGTTAGCGCCATTCTTCTTGCCAACCAGTGTAAACTTAACGCTGGTGCCATCTTTCGCTGCCTCGAAGACATAGTCAGCACCAATCAAACCGCCAGCATTAGCGCTGCCGCTAACAGTCTGCGTATTGAAGGCGGCTACGATTGCATCAGCGATATCACTGGTGGTATATTTACCGGTAGTCTGAGCAAGTGTGATTCCAACTGCAATACCACCGATGCTAAAGGTAACAGCAACAGTAGCATTTGCCGTAATGCCGCTGACATCAAATTCCAGAGTGTCAAGATTGAGGCTGAATTCGGGAGCCTGGGCCGTAACACTGTCCGTGCTCAGGTGATAATCATCGTTGGTAGCGGTAGCAGCGGCAAAGGTAATTGGTACAGCACCGCCAGCCTGACCAGCCTGAGCGGACACGGAGCTAAATTGGAACGCCTGGGTGTTGACGCCAGCCTTGCCGTCCAGCAGCTTGATGCCGTTGAAGTTAGCGGAATCGGCGATACGGTTGATTTCAGAACGGAGCTGGTTGACTTCCTTCTGGAGATTGTAACGGTCCACGGGGTCGTCATAGGTGCCGTTGGCGGACTGAGTGGCCAGGTAATCCATGCGGTTGAGCA
>CAOJHG010000105.1 GCA_948435975.1 uncultured Oscillibacter sp.
TGAAGATTATCGTGGCTACCTCCGCTTTTGGGATGGGTGTAGATAAGAAGGACGTGCGGCTGGTGGTTCATTACGACATCTCCGACTCGCTGGAAAACTACATCCAGGAGTCCGGCCGCGCCGGGCGGGACCCGTCCATTATGGCGGAGTGCTATGTTCTGTTCCACGACAACGATCTGGACAAGCACTTTATCCTCCTCAACCAGACCAAGCTGAGCATCAGTGAAATCCAGCAGGTGTGGAAGGCCATAAAGGACCTGACCCGATACCGGGCCACCGTCTGCTGCTCCCCCCTGGAAATCGCCCGGCAGGCGGGGTGGGACGACTCGGGCAGCGACATGGAGACGCGGGTCAAAACAGCGGTTGCCGCCTTGGAAAACGCGGGATATGTGAAGCGGGGGCGGAATATGCCCCGTGTCTATGCCAACAGCATTTTGGTCAAAAACATGGAGGAGGCCAGCCGCCGGATCGATCAGTCCAGATTATTCTCAGACAGTCAGAAGCTCCAGGCCAAGCGGATTGTCAAGTCGCTGATCTCAAGCCGCAGCATCGCCAATGCGGGAAACGACCTTGCGGAATCGCGGGTGGACTATTTGGCAGATATCCTGGGCTTGGAAAAACGGGAGATCATCGACTGTGTCAACGCGATGCGGCAGGAGGGGCTGCTGTCTGACGCTATGGATATGTCCGCCTATATCTATCAGCAGGACTCACAAAACCGCTCCCTTCAGACGCTGAACCGCTTTGCCAAGCTGGAGCGGTTTCTGCTGGAACAGATGGGCAATGAGGAGCACGGTTTTGCTTTGAAGGAACTGAATGAGGCGGCGCTGAACAGCGGCATTCCCCGCAGCTCCGTGCGAAATATCCGCACCGTCCTGTACTATTGGACCATCAAAGGCTACATCGCCAAGCAGGAGAGCGGTGCCAGCCAGTATGTGGAGATCACGCCGCTGTTGGAACGGGAGCGTCTTTTGGACAAGTTCAGCAAGCGCCTCAAGCTGTGCCGCTTTATCCTGGAGCGGCTGTATGCCCAGGCCCCCGCCCAGGCGGAGGACGGCACAAAGCCGAACCAGGTTTTGGTTCAGTTCTCGCTGTACGGACTGTACCGGGCGTACTGTGACCAGCCCCAGCTTCCGCTTCCGGACGCCGAAACCTCCCTCGCCGACATGGAGGACGCCCTGCTGTACCTGTCCAAGACCGGCTCCATGCGGCTGGAGGGCGGTTTTCTGGTCCTCTATAACGGCATGGAGGTCAAACGCCTCATTCTCGACAACAAAATCCGATATAAACAGGAGGACTACAAGGCCCTGAACGAATACTATAAGCAGAAAATCCAGCAAATCCACATTGTGGGCGAGTATGCCAACCTAATGGTGCAGGATTACAGCGCCGCCTTGCAGTTTGTGCAGGATTATTTTCAGATGGATTTTAAAAAATTCATCGCAAACTATTTCCGGGGCGAGCGGGCGGCAGAAATCAGCCGGAACATCTCACCGGAACGATACCATCAGCTGTTCGGCGGTCTTTCCCAGGTGCAGTCCCAGATCATCCACGACGCCGGGTCGAAGTATATTGTTGTGGCGGCAGGGCCGGGCAGCGGCAAGACGCGGGTGCTGGTTCACAAGCTGGCTTCCCTGCTGACCCTGGAGGACGTAAAGCACGAGCAGCTATTGATGGTGACTTTTTCCCGGGCGGCGGCCACCGAATTCAAAAAGCGGCTGATCGGACTCGTTGGCAACGCGGCCAATTTTGTGGAGATCAAGACCTTCCACTCCTACTGCTTCGACCTCCTGGGCAAAATCGGCAGCCTGGAGGGATCAGAAACTGTGGTAAAGGACGCTGCCGGTCTGATCGAGAACGGCGACGTAGAGCCCAATCGGATTGCCAAAACGGTGCTGGTCATTGATGAAGCCCAGGATATGGATGAGAATGAGTTCCAGCTGATCCGCGCACTGATGAAGCACAACGAGGAAATGCGGGTCATTGCCGTAGGGGACGACGACCAGAACATCTATGAGTTCCGCGGTTCCGACTCCAAGCATATGCGCGCCCTGATTGAGGACTTCGGCGCGGTGCAGTATGAAATGACAGAAAACTACCGCAGCGGCGGGAATATTGTGGCCCTGGCCAACGCGTTTGTCCATTCCATCGGGGAAAGGATGAAAACGGAGGACATCCGGGCGGTCCGGCAGGATAGCGGTACTGTTCAGATCGTCCGCCACACCAGCAGGCATCTGGAGCAGCCTGTTGTGGAGCATGTCCTCCAGACCTGTGGCGGCGGAAGGGCGTGCGTTCTCACCAACACCAACGAGGAGGCCCTGCAGGTGCTGGGCCTGCTGACCCGGCATGGCGTCCGCGCCAAGCTGATCCAGTCCATAGATGGCTTCCGGCTGTATGACTTGGCTGAAATACGCTTCTTCCTCAAAATGATTGACCGGCAGCAGGGACCATCCCCGGTAATCAGCGACGCGGTTTGGAACGAGGCGAAGGCCCAGCTCCAGGAGACTTACCGCAGCAGCACCTGCCTGGAAAACTGCCTGAACCTCATTGCCGATTTTGAGCAGATCAATCGCTTTGGAAAGTACCGCAGCGACCTGGAGGAATTTATCCGAGACTCCCAGTACGAGGATTTTTACTCCGATGACCGGGAGACGGTTTTTGTCTCGACCATCCACAAGGCGAAGGGAAGGGAGTTTGACAGCGTTTATCTCCTGCTGGATCACGTCCCCCTTCAGAGTGACGCCGACTGGCGCAAACTCTATGTGGGCCTGACCCGGGCAAAAAACAACCTCTATATTCATTGTAATACCAACATCTTTGATGCCTATCAAATACCAGAGGTGGAAAGACAGACAGACCCTGTTATCTATTCCGAGCCAGAGGAAATCACCTTTCAATTGACACACAGGGACGTTGTGCTCGACTTTTTTAAAGGCAAAAAGGCGCAGCTTTTGCGTTTGCACAGCGGCAGCCCGCTGGAACTTGACCAGGGGTATCTTACCGCGCAGCTGGATGGAAAGCCATTCAGGGCAGCGAAGCTCTCCAGAGCCTGCGCTGCAAAGCTCGATGAATGGTGCAGCAAGGGGTACAGCCCGGTTTCCGCTGAAGTTCGGTTCCTTGTCGCCTGGAAGGGAAAGGAGGACGACCAGGAAACCGCTGTTCTGCTGGCAGAGGTGCGGCTCTCCGCCGCAGTCAGGGCGGAGCCCCAAGCAGCTGGCGTAAATTAGCAGATCTGACGAGTCAGCGAAACTCGCCCGGCGATACGGGCGCTGAGGAGGAATGACTGTGAAACTGATTCATCTCTCTGATCTCCATCTGGGAAAACGGGTCAACGACTTCCCGATGCTGGAGGATCAGGCGTACATTTTGGATCGAATTTTGGAGATCATCGACGCGGAACAGCCGGAGGCGGTGCTCATCGCCGGAGACGTCTATGATAAGACCATTCCCTCATCCGAGGCGGTAGCTTTGCTGGACGATTTCCTCGTCAAGCTGGCGGACCGGTCGCTGGCGGTGCTGCTCATCAGCGGCAACCACGACTCGCCGGAACGACTTGCCTTTGCCAACCGTCTGATGGAGGGACGGGGCGTCTACATTGCCCCGGTCTACCACGGCGAGGTGACGCCCGTGACTTTGGAAGATGTCCATGGCTTAGTGGATTTCTGGCTGCTGCCCTTCCTGAAACCGGTCCATCTCCGCCGCTTCTTCCCGGAGGAGGGAGTGGAGAGTTACACGGACGCCATGGCCTGCGCCATCCGGCATATGCCCTTGGACCCGGCCCGGCGCAATGTGCTGGTCACACACCAGTTCGTTACAGGGGCGGAGCGGTGTGAATCGGAGGAGGTCAGTGTCGGTGGGGCGGACAACGTGGACGCGTCTGTCTTTGCGCCCTTTGACTATGTGGCCCTGGGCCATCTCCATGGACCCCAGAGCATAGGAGAAGAGCGGGTCCGTTATTGCGGCACCCCGCTGAAATACTCCTTCTCAGAAGTCCGCCACCAGAAGTCCGTCACCGTCATAGAGCTGGAGGAGAAGGGAACGCTGAACCTGCGTGCGGTTCCCCTCACGCCGAAACGGGATATGGTGGAACTGCGGGGCGGCTTTGCTCAGATCAGTTCTCCGGCGTTTTATGAACAGGTGGACCGGGACGCCTATGTGCGGGTCATCCTCACGGATGAGAACGACATTTATGGGGCGATGGGGCAGCTGCGTTCCATCTATCCCAACCTGATGTGGCTGGACTATGACAACCTGCGCACTCGAAGCGGCACAGCGGAGCTGGAGGAAGCCGATGTGAAGCGGAATCCCTTGGAGCTGTTTGAGGAGTTCTACCAGCAGCAGAACCACCAGCCTATGTTGGAAGAACAGCGCGGCTATCTGGCGGAACTGCTGGAAGCAATACAGGAGGAGCGGACATGAGACCAATAAAATTGACCATATCCGCCTTCGGCCCCTACGCGGGACAGGTGGAGCTGGACCTGGACAGGCTGGGACAGGAGGGGCTGTATGTGATCTGCGGCGATACTGGCGCGGGCAAGACCACGATCTTTGATGCCATCACCTATGCTCTGTTTGGCAAGGCCAGCGGAAAAAACGTGAAGCCGGAGATGCTTCGCAGCAAATATGCACGACCAGAGACACCCACTTTTGTCAAACTGACCTTTCGCTATCGGGACCAGGACTACACTGTCCGGCGCAATCCAGACTATGAGCGGCCCAAGACCAAAGGAACCGGTACTACCCAGCAGAAGGCGGACGGGGAATTTCATCGCCCGGACGGTTCTGTCGTCACTGGCACAACTAATGTTACTCATGAGGCAGAGGCTCTGCTGGGGCTTACTTGCAGTCAGTTCACCCAGGTGGCCATGATTGCTCAGGGAGATTTTCGGAAGCTGCTGGAGGCATCCACAGAGGAGCGGGTCAAGATTTTCCGGCAGATTTTTGATACCGGATTGTATCAGGTCCTCCAGGACCGGCTGAAGGAGGCCGCCGGTGAGCTGAAGAGGGACTGCGACGCCTTGGCGGAGGACATTCGCCGGGACGGGGCCGCGATTCAATGCGCCGGGGACAGCGAAGACCGGGATACCGCGGAGCAGGCCCGCCAGGGAGCACTTCCCAACGGGGAACTGATTCCGCTGCTGAACCGGCTTTTGTCTGCGGATCAGGAACGCAAAGACGGCCTCGACAAAAAACGGGAAATCAAAAACAGAGAGTGGGATGGTCTGCTTGCCCAAATCGAGCAGGGCCAGCAGAGGGAGAAAAATCAAAAAGGCCTGGAGGAGGCGAAGGAGCGGCTCACGCAGCTGGAGCCGCAGATTGAAGCCGCTGCCAAAACGCTGGAGGAGGCCCTGGCCGGTCAGGGTGAAATGACTCGGTTGAGTACCCAGGCTGCCCAGTGGGAGGGCAAGCTGGAGCTGTACGACCAGCTTCAGGAGCAGATCAGACAAGTCGCCGAGTTGGACAAACAAATTGCGTCGGAAGAAAAACAGCTGGCCGAGGGGCGGACCGCTCTGGACAAGAGCATGGAACGTCTGACGCAGGACAGGGAAGCGCTGCAAAAGCTGAGCAGTGCAGCTCTGGAGGCAGAGCAGGCCAAAAATGAGCGGGAAAAGCTGGAGGATACCGTCCGGCAGCTCAAAAGCTTGAAGCAGGACCTCCTTGCCCTGGAACGCATCCAGGCTGACTGCCAAAGGGTCCAGGAGGATTATCAAGAAAAAGCCAAAATTGCACAGGAGCACGAGGCGGCTTGGCAGAGGATTAACCGGGCCTATTTGGATGCCCAAGCGGGGGTGCTGGCGGCGAACCTCATCCCGGGTGTTCCTTGTCCGGTGTGTGGTTCTCTGGATCATCCCCACCCCGCCCCCATCTCCCAGGCGGCCCCCAACGAGACGGCTTGGAAGAAGGCGGAGCGGTCCGCCAAGCTGACCCAGGAGCAAGCGGCGGAGGCCAGCCGCACCGCCGGAGAGAAGAAAAAGGAATGGGAGACCCGGGAGGAACAGCTGTGCCAGCAGGGCAAGGCTCTGCTGCCGGCTCTGTTCCGGGCGGCCCTGCCGGGGATGGACGAGCTGTCAGCGGCGGAAGCGGAGCAGGATTCCGCATTGCAAATTGCGGCACAGAAGGAGGAGACCGCCAATGCCCAGGCAAAACAGGCGAGGGTCCTGACCAGAACAATTCCAGAGCAGGAGAACGTATTAGAAAAGAAGGAGGAAGGTCTGACCGCACTGGACAAGGAGATTGCCCGTCACAAAGCGGCTGCGGAGGAAAAACGCCGCCGGTCAGAGGACCTGTGCCAGGAGCTTCCATTCCCGACAAAAGCTGAGGCGAAGGCCAAAATCGACGCTGTCCGGGCAAAAGAGGCCGCTTTGCAAATGAGAATCCAGGATGCCCGAACGCTTGGAAATCATCTGGAAAAGCAGCGGGAGGCGGCACAGAGCAAGCTGGAGACCCACCAGGCCCTGCTCCGGGATGGAGAGGACATCGACCTGGCACAGGCGGAAAAGCGCAAGGAGCTGTTGGCCCAGGAGAAAAAGACGCTGGAACAGGAAACCGGAACGCTGCAGACTCGAATCACCCTGAACCGGAACGCAAAGGAAAACCTCACCCGGCATCTGGCGGAACTGGAGGAGAGCAGCGGACGGCTCACCTGGCTCAAGGCGCTGTCGGACACCGCTAACGGCGCGCTCACTGGCCAGGAGCGTTTTCGATTGGAGACTTATATCCAGACCACTTATTTCACCCGCGTTCTGCACCGGGCCAACCTGCGCCTGCGGGTGATGAGCGGAGGGCAGTATGATTTGCTCCGGCGAACCGAAGCGGGCTTGAGAAGTCAGGCCGGCTTGGATTTGGACGTGGTGGACCACTGGAACGGCACTGTGCGCGGAGTGGAAACCCTGTCCGGCGGTGAGTCGTTCCTGGCCTCCCTGGCGCTGGCACTGGGGCTGGCGGATGAGATCCAGTCCTCCGCCGGCGGGGTGAAGCTGGACGCTATGTTTGTGGATGAAGGCTTTGGCTCTTTGGATGATGAGGCCCTCCAAAAGGCAATGCAGGCGCTCCGGCAGTTGGGGGAAGGACAGCGATTGGTAGGCATTATCTCCCATGTGGCCGGGCTGAAGGAGCGGATTGACCGGCAGATTAT